>NZ_JACARK010000755.1:0-5579 GCF_013386655.1 Pseudomonas sp. K5002
AAAACACTGCGCGCCTCGGCAAGCTCGGCCGTGCGCTGTTGCTGGGCAAGCAAGTAGCTGCTGCGATCGATCTGGTACAGCAACGCGCCCTTGGCGACCCACTGGTTGTCGCCCACCAGCAGGTGTTCGACCTGGCCGGACACCTCGGGGGCAATACGGATGACTTGCGCGCTGACACGCCCGTCCCGCGTCCAGGGGGCCAACTCATAGGCACGCCACAGTTGCGTGCAGAACAGCAATGCGGCCAGCCCGAGCACCAGGGTGACGAGGGTCTTGAGGATGTGTTTGATGATCATCGCGCTGCCCTCAAAAGCTCAGAACCAAGGTCGAGAGCACGATCAGCGACACAAAGAAACGCGCCAGGCTGGGGTGCCAGGCCCAATCCAGCCAGCGCCGCAGGGCCCGCTCCAGTAGCCCGTACACCAGGGCTGCAACGCCGACGTAGAGCAAGAACGGAGGAATGTAGAGGTGGGCAATCGTGATTTCGCTGAGCATCGGTTGAATCTCGCAGTCGGCAATCACCTTGATCGCCTTGATGAAGATGGTAGGGACTGCAAGGTCGTGCCGATATTGAGTATGCTGCCAGGATATAATCAATTTCAGACAATCGAGGCGGTGCAATATGGGCGAGATGAAGCTCCAGGGCGTTGATCAATTCGAACTGGACAGTTTTGATCAGCCCGCCGTCGCGTTGATGCTCGGCAGCCAGCGCAACGACACCGAATTCCCCGTGCACAGCCACCGCAAAGGCCAACTGGTGGTGGCGTATCACGGCGGTATCGTGTGTACCGTAGAGGATGGCGTGTGGATGGTGCCGTCGGGCTTCGGCGTGTGGATTCCGGGCGGTATCGCCCACAGCAACCGGGTGACCGCCAACGGCAGGATCGGCTATCTGTTTGTCGAGCCCGGCGCCGCCGCGCTACCGGAGAAATGCTGCACGCTGGTGCTTTCGCCGCTGGTCCTGGCGTTGATCCTGCACCTGAGCGCCCAGCCCCAGGATTATCCGCCTGCCTCTGCCAATTCGCGCGTGGCGAGCGTGCTCCTTGAACAACTGGAACTGGCTCCCTCGGAGCAGTTGTACCTGCCGCTCCCCGCTGCTACGCAGTTGCGCTTCATCGCCCGCGGCCTGGCCCAGGACCCGTCAAACCGTTGCACCATGGCCCAGTGGGCACGCCAGGTCGCCATGAGCGAGCGCTCCCTGGCCCGCCTGGTCAAGAGCGAAACAGGCCTGACTTTTGGCCAATGGCGCAAACAATGGCAAATCATCGTGGCCTTGCAGAGCCTGGCCGAGGGCGAGTCGGTGCAACGAACCGCCGAGGCGCTGGGGTACGAGTCGGTCAGTTCGTTCATCAGCATGTTTCGCAAGACACTGGGCTCGTCGCCGGCGCGCTACATTCGCCGTACGGCAACGCGCTAGCCTCAAGGTGCCTCAATCACTGCCAACTGCTCCGCCAACAACCCCGGCAATCGCGCCTGCAAAAACCCGACCCACGTCCGCACCTTGGCATCCAGAAAGCGCCTTGATGGATACACCGCGAAAATGCTCCGCTCCCGTAGCCGATATCCGGGCAACAGCCGCACCAGCGAGCCCTCGCGCAGCGCCGGGTTGGCGCTGAAGAACGGCAACAAGCTGATGCCCATTCCTTCCTGCGTCGCCTTGACCATCGCATCCGCGACATTGGTCCTGAAGGTGTCACCCGGCGAAATCGCAATCTCGCCCTCTTGCCCCTTGAACAACCACGCATCCTCCTGGAAATCCTGCAGATGCAACCGTCGATGCTGCATCAACTGCTGCGGATGCTCGGGCACGCCGTACCGGGCCAGATACCCCGGTGCCGCACAGGTCACACTGAACAACTGCCCGATCGTCTGACTGACCAGCGCCGAATCCGGCAACGAATGGGCGATGGAGATCACCACGTCGTGCCCCTCTTCAAGCGGGTCCGGGTTGTGCTGGGACAGGGTCAACTCGATGGACACGTCCGGGTATTGCTCGCTGTAGCGGGCAATCAGCGGCGTGATCAGCACCCCCAACCCGCTCATGCAATGCACCCGCAATCGCCCGCGCGGGTTGAGGTGCGCGCCGCTGGCTTCTGCCGTGGCTTCCCTGACGTCTTCAAGAATGTCGCGACAGCGCAACAGAAAGCGCTCGCCCGAATCGGTAAGGCCCAGGCGTCGGGTGGTGCGTTGCAACAGGCGGGTCTGCAGGTGTTTTTCCAGCTCGCAGATCAACCGTGATACGTGTGCCCCGGACAGGTCCAGCGCCTCGGCCGCTGCGGCAAAGCTGCCAGTGTCGACAACCCGGGCAAACACCTGCATGCCATTGAGCAAGTCCATCAACATTGCCCCTCGATTGCTACGTGATACGTACGAGTCATTCACCTGTTCCTGTCTTTATCCCGCTGCGGCAATCACTAAAATGAACCCTACTCACAGAGGAACTCATCATGAATATCAAATGGCTCAGCCTGCTCCTGTTTTTCACCGCCGCCGGCGCCATGGCGGCCGGCAGCAATGAAGCGCTGGATATCCAACACGTTGTTTCAATCACGCCCGTGCCGGGCAGTTGCCAGGTAGAACCGGCGACCATGGTGTATCTCGACAGCCAGGGCGCCAGCCATACCGTCCACTACCAGGTCATGGGCACGTGCCAGGGCGGGGTTTAAAGCAGCTTCCAGGTGTAACTGAGGATCAGCCGGTTCTCGTCGATGTCGCTGCGGTAGTTTGAACGGGCCATGACATTGCGCACCCGAATGCCCAGGCCGCTCAATGTGCCGCTTTGCACCACATAGCCGATATCCAGGTCGCGCTCGCGATCCTTGCCTTCATAACCCGCGCCGGTGGTCACGTTATTACCGGTGATATAACGCACGGTGGTGGTCAGCCCCGGAATGCCCAGCGCCACGAAGTCATAGTCGTACCGCACTTGCCAGGAGCGCTCGTCGGTGTAGGCAAACTCGTAGGTGGGTACTTCGTTGCCCAGCGGCGTGATGTTGGCGAAGACCCGCGGGAAGGCACTGTCGCCATACATGGCTTGATAACCGACGTAGAAGATATGGCCGCCATGCTTGGCCGACAGCAGCGAGAAAAACGCCTGGTTGTCGATCTTGCCGAGCAGTTTGTCGCCGTCTTCCCGGGCATCGTAGTAGCCGAGGTTGGCGCCGAGCGTCCACTCACCCATTGGCTGGCTGTGCTTGAGGCCGACAAAGTCCTGGCGGTAGATGTCCTTGAGTTGGCCATGCCAGTAGCTGACGCTGGTGCGGTTGGTGTTGAAGGCGTAGTCGCCGCCGACGTAGTTGAACCCATCACTTTCAGCGCCGCGTTGCGGCACATGGCCGAGCATGGCGATCATTTTCTCGTCGCCGGCTTCGTTGCGCAGGCGGGTGGTGGTCAAGTGCCCGGCCTGCAGCGCAAGGCCGGCGATTTCGCCGGAGCTGACACTCACGCCCTGATAGCTCGGCGGCAGCAAGCGGATATCGCTGAAGGCCAGCACCGGCAGGTTCGGTTGCAGTTCGCCGACCTTCAATTCGGTCCTGGAAAACCTGGCCTTGAAGGTCAGGCCCAAACGGCTGTAATCATTCGGGGCGCTGCCGTCGCCCTTGACCGGGAGCAGGCCGGTATTGGTGCGGTCCGGGCTGCTGTCGAGCTTGAGGCCGAGGGTGCCCAGGGCATCCAGGCCAAAGCCCACGGGCCCCGGCGTGTAGCCGGATTTATAGGTCAGGATAAAACCCTGGCCCCACTCCTCTGCCTTTGATTGCTTGTTGGCGCCGACGATGTCCGAGAAATCGCGGCTGAAGTAATAGTTGCGCGCCTGCAAGGTGGCGGTGGAGTCCTCGAAAAACCCGCCCTCGGCCGCCGTCGCCGCAAGGGGCACGCCCAACAGGGATAGCCAGATACGTTGTGTGTTCATGTCGTTGCTCTTAGTTATTGTTATCGACAGTTACTGCGCCGGGGCGGCGATCACCTCCTGCCGGCCCCGACGTTCATTCAGCGCATACGCCGTCATTGCCAGCACGGCGATGGCCCCGGGGATGGCAAAGGCCATGAAGTTCAGGTGCAGCGGCAGTTCAATCCCCATCAGCGCGCCGCCCAGCAGCGGGCCGACGATGGCGCCGGTACGACCGATACCGGAAGCCCAGCCCAGGCCGGTGGCTCGAATGTTCAAGCCATAGAGTTGTGCGGCGCCGGCGTACAGCAGGATTTGCGTGCCGATGGTGGTGGCGCCGGCAAAAAAGATCAGCAGGTACAGGACCGGCATCGGGCTCTTGATACCCAGCAGGCTGATGGAGAGCAGCGCGGCGATAAAGAAACCGATCACCACCTTCACCAGGTTAAGCCGGTCACACAGCCAGCCACCGACAAGCGCCCCGGCGATGCCGCCAAAATTCAGCGCCAGCAGGAACGACAGGCTCGATCCCAGGCTGTAACCGGCACCCGCCATCAGTTTGGGCAGCCAGGAACTCAGGGCGTAGACCATCAACAGGCAGCAGAAAAACGCGACCCAGATCGCCGCCGTCCTCAAGGCCAGGCCGTGGCGGAACAACTCCAGCACCGAAGCGCCCTTGCCTTTACCGGCGCTGACGAGCAGTTGGTCTTGCGGGTCGATCCGGGTCTGCGGCGACAGGCGCTTGAGCAGCTCACGCGCCTGTTCCTTGCGGCCCTGGCGAATCAGGAACCCGATGGACTCAGGCAGCCAGTACACAATCAACGGCATCAGCAGCAGCGGGATCGCCGCGGCGAAGAACATGGACGACCAGCCAAAACGCGGCAGCATGAAAATCCCCACGCCGGCCGACAGCATGCCGCCCAGCGAGTACCCGCCAAACATCACCGCCATCAGGATGCTGCGCATTTTCTTCGGTGCGTATTCGGTAATCAGTGCGGCCGCATTGGGCATCAGGCCGCCACAGCCGAGCCCGGCAATAAACCGGCAGATTCCGAACTCAGTCGGGTTGCTGGCAAAACCGTTAATCACCGTGGCGACGCTGAACAAGGCAAAGCAGATGGCGATGCCTTTGCGGCGACCGAACTTGTCGGCCAGGCTGCCGAAGACCAGCGCGCCGAACATCATCCCGAACAGCGCATAACTGCCCAGAGCGCCGGCCTGCAGGGGCGATAGTCCCCATTCCTTCATGATCGACGGCAAGACCACGCCGTAGATGAACAAGTCATAACCGTCAAAGATCAACAGCACAGCACACAGGCTGACCACCAGCCAGTGGAAACGATTGAAATGGGCATTATCGATAATCGAATTGACGTCATGGGTACGCATGGCAGTGCTCTCATTATTGTTGTTGTGAGTCAGTGTCTGCAGGTACGGCGCTGGGTCAGCCGAGGTCGCCGCCTCCTACCGGCAAGGTGACGCCCGTGATGTAGGAGGCCTCATCAGAGGCCAGAAACAGAATCGCGCCGGCTTGTTCGTCGATGCTGCCGTAGCGCTTCATCGGGCTGCTGTCGAGGGTCTGGTCGACGATCTGCTGGTACCAGACGCGCTCCTGGTCGCTCTGGGGCTGGCTGTTGCGCGGGATCCGCCGCGGTGGCGCCTCGGTGCCACCGGGTGCGGTGGCGTTGACCCG
>NZ_JACARK010000756.1:0-1733 GCF_013386655.1 Pseudomonas sp. K5002
GTAGCCAAAAAGCCAGCAGCGCCGAAGCCAGCGGTAGCGGCCAAGCCTGCAACTGCAGCGCCGGCGACCAACTCGGTCACGCCACCGACGCCTGCTGCTACCCCGACTGCAACGCCGGCAACCCCGACGCCTACCAGTCAGTCCTGATTTTTACGGGACACATAAAAACGCCCGGCCTGCGAAGGTCGGGCGTTTTTTATGGAATCTACAGAACAACACAAATCCAATGTGGGAGCGGNNCGGTGGATCAGTCACACATGTATTGACTGACACTCCGCTTTCGCGAGCAAGCCCGCTCCCACATTTTAGTCCGCGTCGTCCAGGTAGCGCAGCGCCAACCTCTCTGTCGCCAGCCTCGCCGGCATCAGCAGATGCGGGGCCACCAGCATCATGATCTGGTACACCACCACCCGCACCTCACCTTCTCGGTCGAGAATCCGCTGGTAGTCCAGGGAAAACAGCAAGGTCATGGTGATCTGTTCCACCAACTGCCCCAGCGCCTGGGTTTCACTGACCAGTTGCCCATCCGTCTTGAGGCGGGCCAGCAACGAGGCCAGCGTGCGCTTGAGCGCCGTCAGCAGGTTGCGGATGCCCTTGGCCAGTTTCGGCAAGCGACCCGCCAGGTTCGACAGGTCCTGGAACAGAAACCGATAGTGCGCCATGCGCTCCACGATCAGGTGCAGGAACAGCCAGTAATCCTCGGCCGCCAGTTGTGCGTCTTCCGGCGGATCGAGCAACGGCGCCAATTCGTTTTGAAAGCGCTCGAACAGACCGAGCACCAACGGTTCCTTGCCATGGAAGTGGTAATAGAGATTGCCGGGGCTGATCCCCATTTCATTGGCCACCTCCATGGTCGACACGTTCGGCTCGCCCTTGTGGTTGAACAACTGCAAGGCACATTCAAGGATACGGTCGCGGGTCTTCATCCAGTCTTCTTAAAGTCGTCGTGGGGCTCAGCGGACTCGCACATAGATGCCCGGCGCCGCTTCCATCGGTGGGTAATTCTGGTTGCCCAGGGCGGTCAGTGTTTCGCGCTGTACACCGGAGCGCTGCTGGATCCACGCCAGCCAGTTGGGCCACCAGCTGCCCTCGACATGATTGGCGTCGTAGTACCAGGCGCGCGGGTCGCTGCTCAGCTTGAGGTTCTCGACGTAGTTGGCCTTGGGGTTGCCTGGCGGGTTGAGGATGCTCTGGACATGCCCGCTGTTGGACAGAATGAAGCGCTTGTCGCCGCCCAGCAGCTGGGTGGAGCGGTACACCGCGTCCCACGGCGTGATGTGGTCGTTGATGCCGCCCACGCTGAAACTGTCCACCGTGACTTTCTGTAAGTCGACGGGCGTGCCGCACACCTCCAGGCCGCCGGGATGGCTCAGCGGGTTGTGCTTGAAGAAGTCCAGCAAGTCGCCGTGCAGCGCGGCGGGCAGGCGGGTGTTGTCGTTGTTCCAGTACAGGATGTCGAAGGCCGGCGGTTCCTTGCCCAGCAGGTAATTGTTGATCCAGTAGTTCCAGATCAGGTCGTTGGGACGCATCCAGGCGAATACCTTGGCCATGTCCCGGCCGTCGAGTACGCCTTGTTGGTAGGAGCGGCGCTTGGCGGCTTCCAGCGTCTGTTCGTCGGCGAACAGGGTGGCGGGGCTGTCGATCTGGCTGTCCAGCAGGCTCACCAGGTAGCTGGCGCTGGAGATGCGGCGCAGCTGGCGCTTGGCCTGCAGATGGCCTTGCAGCGCGGCGAT
>NZ_JACARK010000076.1:0-25513 GCF_013386655.1 Pseudomonas sp. K5002
TGCCGCCCAGGCCGGGATCTTCCCCGCCGAGCAACTGCCGCAACTGGAGCGCACCGACTACGTGCAGCACTCCAACGACTCGGCCTGGCTGGTCAACCCCAAGGCACCCTTGACCGGGTTCTCGCCCGTTATCAGCCAGGACAAGATCGGCTTGGGCCCGCGTGCGCGCTTTGCCTT
Organism: Pseudomonas sp. K5002; assembly: GCF_013386655.1. Lineage (NCBI taxonomy): Bacteria > Pseudomonadati > Pseudomonadota > Gammaproteobacteria > Pseudomonadales > Pseudomonadaceae > Pseudomonas > Pseudomonas sp. K5002. The sequence goes on from NZ_JACARK010000076.1 coordinate 178, forward strand.
GCAACGCTTGCAGGAGCTCGACAAGCAACCGATCAAGGTCGCCGACCTGCAGAATATGGTCATGGACAACCAGGTGTATCTTGCCAGCCAGGTGATGCCGGACTTGCTGAAGTTCTGCGCGGGTGCCGATGCCAGCGTGAAATCGGTGTGCGACAGCCTGAAAAACTGGGACCAGCGCGCCAACCTCGACAGCGGCCTGGGCCTGGTGCACTTCATCAACCTGGCGGAGCAACTGGCGCAAGCGCCGGACGCGTGGAAGGTGGGTTTCGATCCGGCACAACCCCTGACCACACCACGTGGGCTGGCGGTCGATCGGGCAAACGTGGCCAAGGCGCTGCATGAAGCGATGCTCGCGTCAGCCGCCGACGTGGCCAAGCGCGGGCTGACGGCGGACAGCCGCTGGGGTGATATTCAGGTCTCGGGCCAGACACCGATCCACGGCGGCCCGCAAGAGCTGGGCGTTTATAACGCCATGCAAAGCGTGCCTCGGGCCGATGGCAAGCGCGAGGTAGTCAGCGGCAGCAGTTACCTGCAGATCGTGACGTTCGACGAGAAGGGGCCCAATGCCGAAGGTGTGCTGGCATTCTCCTTGTCCAGCGACCCCGCGTCGAAATACTTCAAGGACCAGACCCAGGCGTTTTCCGAGAAAAAACTCAGCCCGCTGCCGTTTACCGAACAGCAGATCAAGGCGGACCCGCAGTATCAATTGCAGGTTATCCGTGACAAGGAAGAAGCCGGGCGGTAGGGTAGCCCACCAGGAATGCCTGCCCCTTGAGAGAATATTTTTTGAAATCAAGGGGTTGCAAGCCCTGGCAAATGAGTACATAATTGCGCCCATCGAACGCACTGAAGCATTAAAAACTTCAATGTTTTCAATGAGATAGAGTAGAGGCAAGCTTCACATAGCCCACTCAAGTTTGTATGCGGTGAATGTCGGTTGTAGGGCATTGATCGTTTGAGGCCGAGTAGCAAAATGGTTATGCAGCGGATTGCAAATCCGCCTACGCCGGTTCGATTCCGACCTCGGCCTCCACTCTTAAAGCCCCGTAGATCAATGATCTACGGGGTTTTTTATTGCCTGCGATTTGAGAACGTTTCCGCAACTTTTACAATCGTTTTCGCAACCCCCTGCACTTTGGGAGGCGTTGAGGGGGGGAGTCGCAACTGGTGGGGAGAGTTTGTGACGCGTTATTTCGTGGGCTTTACGATCTCACCCACGCGCTGACAGACCCGCTTGGTCATCTCTTCGGTGCTGTGGCCGAGCAGGCGGCTGGCATGTGTAAGCTCGATCTCGCTAGCGGCCTTTGGGCGGATGTCCTTGAACTGGAACTGGCGGATCAGTACGGCCAATGCAGGGTCACCGTCGGCGCCGGCTTTGATGGCTGCTTTTTCGCGGGCTTCATCCCAGCGGTTGCGCAGCATCTGCTGGCTCATTCGCAGGCCGGATGCGTTGGTGATTAACGTCGATGTTTTAATACCGTTCAGGGCCCTGCGTTCTAGGAGGTCGCTGATAAAAGCGCACAGCCCAGATTGCACTCCGTCGTCTTCCAATCGCAGTCGAAGCTTCTTATCGGTTTTGCCTTGTGTCACCCCTAGGAATCCGCTGTTCAAATCTGTGGTGGCCACCTTGAGCACGTCGGCGGGGCGTTGGCCACTCAGGTAGGCCAGGTCCATGGCGTCCTTTAGTTCTTGGGCTGCCTCGGTATACACGGCGTTTCACACGGTATCGCCGGCATAACACTCGGCCCACGATCGGGCGCCGGGCGCCGGTCAGAACAACCACGGCTGTCGCTGGATTCATCAGAATATCGACGGGCGCGGAGATCATGGGTGGTCTTGACAATAACTCTGCTGTGACCCCTCTGACGCTCAAGAATAGACTAGATGCCCTTTGGGTTTCGGCAACGACTGCTGTGGCTGGGGTACTGAAACTGTCTACGCAGGCTCAAGTGAACGCGGGCATCGACAACTCTACAGCCGTTACGCCGCAAACTCTGGGTGTTCGGTTGGCAGCACTGATTGTAGGCGCAACAGAGAGGGTCGCAGGTATTATTAAAGTTGCGACCAATGATGTGATGGTTGGGTTAACTAACAATTCAGACGCAGTTACCGTGGCGAAGTTAAGGCTAGGGTTCTCTTTGTTGGGAGCGGCCAATGGTTATATCGTACTCCCGGTTTGGATGGGAGGGCTCATTTTTCAATGGGGTGAGACTGCTCACACTGGCTCTGACACCAAAATTACGAGTCTATTTATGGCCTTCCCTAATGGTGTAATGAAAGCTATAGGGGGGACCTTTGCTAATGCGTCTGTCGGACCGCAAGGCATTATCAAAACTGTAAATTTGAATCAGATTACAACGTATTCGTCGGGCGGGTATAACGTGTCTTGGTTTGTAATTGGCTGGTAATTTAGGATGGGTGCATGTCAAGACTATATAGCAAGTCCACCGGGAATCTTTATCTAGCGGGTGTGAATAAAGATATTCCCAATGATGCAATAGAAATATCCGATGAGTTGGTTTTGTCAGTAATTGGGAATCCCGCACTAGGGAAAGTTCGTGCTCATGATGAAAATGGACTTCCTTTTCTCGTGGACGCTCCGCCGCCTACGGTAGAGCACCTCGCGTCTATCGAGCGTGCTTGGCGACTGGTTACTGACGGAATTATCAATCGGCACCGAGATGAGGTGGAGAGCGGCGAAGAAACCACGTTAACGATGGAGCAATACAGGGCGCTTCAGGGTTGCCGGCAGGGGTTGCGCAGTTGGCCAGAGACGCCAATTTTTCCTGACAGTACCGGTCGCCCCGTCGCGCCCACCTGGTTGATTGAGCAACTCAGCGAGTAAGAGGCTTTTCGTTATGCAAATTACAGAGCAGCAGCTACTGCTGATCCTCCCGAACGCCGGGCGCCAAGCCGGCGTTTATCAGCAGGCAGGCTTCCCGGCCACGATTAAGTGGCCTGTTGCACCAAGTTGATCTTTTCAGAATGTCAGGCGGCCGCCATTGAGCGTAACTGGCGAGATGGCGGGCTTCCATTGAGTGATGGTGCGGTGGACCGGCACCCCGACCAGGTGGAAGCGGGCTCTACCACATATCTGACGGCAAGGCGCTCCAGGCCCAGGCGCTGCGTGATTGGCCAGAGAGCGCACCGTTCCCGGACAACATAAAGCGTCCTAACGCCCCAGACTGGTTTATCCCGCCGTCCAGCAAGCCAGCCGGTGCCGATAAGTACCGGAGCGCTTGTTTTGGCGTATGCTTCCTTCGCATCAAGAAATACCGGGTGCGGCGATCTGGTCTAGAATAAACCTGTTGCTGCAGGTTCTTATAGCTAAAGTGCATAGCTTTCGTATTTTATGTTCCTGTTTTTTGATTTTTGGGAGGGTGTAACTCGTACCAATATATTAATGGCGCCGGAGATAATCTGACAGCTAAGGATGCACGAATTCACAAGGAGAGTTTTTTGATCATCACGCTAAGATCTAGAACATTTGAGTTTGTGTTGTTTTTATCTGGATATTTTTTCTATAGGTTTCAATATGGAAGTGAAAATGAATACATATCGTTTAATCTGGGTGTTTTGCAAATCGCAGTTTCTATTTATGCCATAGTTAGATATCCGGTTAGGAGAAGGGCGCTAATTTTTGTATTGTTTTCATCTTTTTTTCTTCTTTTCTTGCAAATTGCCTACTACGCTAATTTTGTAATACCCTGGTCCGGATTGCCAGGGGATGGGGCTGAATATCTTTATGCCGCTATAAGGCTTTGGGTTTATTTGTTTTTTGTTTGTATTTATGCGCTGACTATTGCCAGGGATGATCTTTATAAGTTTTGTGATGTATTTATTTTTCTCTCAAGGTTTTCTGTGGTAATTGCGGTCGCCTCTCTGTTTGTTTTTTATACAGCAGGTGTCTCACTTCTTCTAAATACATATTTTGCAGAGCACTTGATTAGACCGCAAGCATTCTTGTCCGAGCCGTCCTCATTTGCTCCGATTGCTGCGGTATTAATGATTGTTGGGTGGTTAAGAAAATCAAAGATTGATATTGCACTTTCTCTGATCGCTCTAAGCATTACATTCTCTCCTATTTCTATCCTGACAACTTTATTGGCGATTTTTTTGTACTCCTGTTTGTACGGGATAAAAAGTACGTCAGCTAAGATATTTATATTTGTTGTTGCTGTTGTTTCTATGTCGACGCTATTCATGATGGATTGCGCGAATCTTGTTGTAAGCCTTAATGGGTTCGAAAGAACTACTGGCAGGGTTTCGTGCGGAGTTCAAGTTATTTTCGATAGCGGTCTTCGTGATCAGTTACAAGACTTATTTACAAATCAAAGACTTACATCTACATTTATGTCGATGGACCTTGCAAGGCAGTATGGCGGTATACTTCTTGGATTTGGGCTTAATTCATCATCTATTTTTATGCCGGCTTTGGTTGGGGAGGTTAGAGAGAACTCCTTGTGGATTTCGATGTTTTTGTTCTATGGAATAATCGGAGTTTTAGTATTTCTCTCGCTTGTCGTTCTTGGAATGCTTAGGGCAAGAATGGTTAATAGGGAGTTTGTTGTTTTCTATTTGTCAGTACTTGTTGCCTCTACAATAAATTCTGCCGGTGGCTTTTATCTGTATTCGTTATTGTATTTCTCAGTAATAGTTATACTTTTCGGAAGGAAGTCAAGAGAGGTAGATAGATTTCATACCCAGCAAGAAGCGCATCAAGATGATTTGACTTCTTCTATAGAATAAAAAGCGAGAGGGAATTATGGTAGGTGAAAATAAAGAAAATTATCTCTCCTGGAAGGGCTGGGATTGTGATTCCTTTGGTTCGCATAGCAAGTGGCACAGATCCTTTTTTAATTCTGAACTTAAGAGGACGGGCGTTTCAAATATTGAAAGCGTTCTAGAGATTGGGTTTGGAAATGGAGAGTTCATGTCATTCGCTGTTGATTCCGGACTTGAAACTGTAGGGGTCGAGTTAAATGATGAGCTTGTGGGCATGGCTTCATCTATGGGGTATGAGTCATATTCTAGTTTGTCCGATATTCCAAGCGGTAAAAGATTTGATGTTGTCGCAATCTTCGATGTATTAGAGCATATCGATCAGGTTGAAATTCCTGGTTTTTTAGCCGAGGTAAAAAACAAGCTAAATCCTGGCGGTGCAATATTGGCTAGGTTCCCAAATGGCGATAGTCCTCTTGGCCGAATTCATCAGCACGGAGATGTTACGCATAAGACAACTATCGGTAGCGGGAAAATTAGATATTTTGCAGATTCTGTTGGTCTTAGTGTTAGATACTGCGGTGCTCCATCAATGCCAATATTTGGATCTCCTGCTAAATACGCGATTTACAATTTATTCGCGAGACCCATAAGATGGATCTTTGATAGATTCTTTGGTTTTTTATATCTTCAAAGAGTAGACGTGACATTCTCTCCGAATTTAACAGTTGTTCTTGCCTTGGATTGATATACATAACATGGATTTGATCTCACTCAGCTGGATATTCAATAATTGATTGCCACCAAATACAAGCCCGCCAATGAGCGGGCTTTTTTTCGCCTTGAGAAAAGCATGCCGATTACGGCGCAGCAATTGCTGCAGATCCTCTCGAGCTCCGGCCGCCAAGCCGGCGTTTTTGTTCCTGTGCTGAATTCGGCCATGGCCAAGTACGGAATCGTCACTCGACTGCGCATTGCTGCGTTCATCGCCCAGGTCGGGCATGAGTCGGGGCCGTTCCGCTGGCTGAAAGAGTTGTGGGGCCCCACAGCGCAGCAGGCAGGCTACGAACGGCGCACCGATTTGGGTAATACGGTGAATGGTGATGGCTTTAAGTACCGTGGCCGAGGCCTGATCCAGATCACCGGGCGGGCCAACTACAAGTCGTGTGACGATGCCCTGGGCTTGGACCTGATCAATCAGCCCGAACTGCTCGAGCAGCCGCAATACGCCACGATGTCGGCGGCGTGGTTCTGGTCGACGCGGGGCTTAATACCCTGGCGGGTCAGGGCGACTTCGTGAAGATCACTCGCCGCATCAATGGCGGAATCAATGGACTGGAAGATCGCCAGGCGCTGTATGACAAAGCGCTGGAGGTGCTGGCATGACGACCATGCAGAAGCTGGCAGGCTTGGCGTCGCTGATCCTGCTGGCCATGGCCGTTAGCGTCGGCGCTGCCTGGAAGGTGCAGGACTGGCGGTTTGACGGGAAGCTGGCAAAGCAGGCGGGGCAATTCCAGACGGACCTTGACGCGATCGGCAATGCCGCTAGCGCCGAGGCCCGCGCCGAGCAGGACAAGCGCCTGGCCATCGAGCAGCAACTGGCCGCCTCCAACCAACAACACACCAAGGAATTATCCGATGCTCAGCGCAATCAGGCTTTGCTGCGTGACCGCCAGCTACGGCGCCCCTGGCGCTTTAAGGAAAACCACCGAGCATGACTGCACGCACCTTGCGTATCTGGTTTCTGGTCCACAAATGGACCAGCCTGATCACTACCGTTTTCCTGTTGTTGCTGTGCCTGACGGGGCTGCCACTGATCTTTCATGAAGAGATTGAGCACTACTTCGAGCCGCCGCCGCCCCTGCGCCCGCTGACCGCCGATACACCACCAATCGACTACGACACCGTCATTGCCAGTGCATTGGTGGCGCAGCCGGGGGAGGTCGTGCGTTTTGTCGGTTTCGATCCCGAAAGTCCGCTCGGTACGGTGTACACGGCAACGAGCATTATGCCGCCACCGATCGAGGGGCATTCGCAGTCGTTCGATACACGCACTGGCGAGTTATTTCCTGCGGTGCCGCCAGACGAAGGGTTCATGAACCTGATGTTGCGCCTGCATACCGATTTATTCATGGGGTTGCCCGGTTATCTGTTCCTAGGATTCATGGGGCTGCTGTTGGTCGCGGCGCTGGTGTCCGGCGTGGTGGTGTACACACCGTTCATGCGCAAGCTGGACTTCGCCACTGTGCGCAACGGGCGCAGTTCACGCTTGAAGTGGCTGGACCTGCATAACGTGCTCGGCATCGTCACCCTCGCCTGGGTGTTGGTGGTGGGGCTGACAGGCGTGATCAATACGCTGGCATTGCCCATTTTCGACTTTTGGCAGAGTGACCAGTTGGCGCAGATGACCGCGCCCTACAAGGATGCGCCGCCGCTGGAGCGCCTCGGGTCGTTGCAAAAAGCGCTGGATACCGCGCGTAAGGCGGCGCCAGGCATGGAGCCCAGCTTCATCGCCTTTCCCGGTACTCAGTTCAGCAGCCAGCACCATTACGCAGTGTTCATGCGCGGCACCACGCCGCTCACTGCGCGATTGCTCAAGCCGGCCCTGGTGGATGCGAGTACCGGCGAGCTGACCGACATGCGTGAGATGCCGTTGTACGTGAAAACCTTGCTGGTTTCGCAGCCGCTGCATTTTGGTGATTACGGTGGTGTGCCGCTGAAGATCATCTGGACGCTGCTCGATCTCATCAGCATCGTCATCCTCGGCAGTGGGCTCTACCTGTGGCTGAGCCGTCGCAAGGGACCGTTGCAAAAACGCTTGGATGAATTGCATGCCAGCGGGCCGGAAATGGGGGGCCGATCATGAGGCGCGGACTGTGGATGATCTTTCGCTGGCCGCTGTTGCTCTTTGTTCTAAGCCTGTTCGGATTGCTCTCGGCGCTGATCGGTGACGGCGTCTATGACCTGCTTTCATGGCTCAGCCTGGGGGTGCCGTTGGGGCTGGTCGGGGTGGTTTGGCTGCGTTTGCGTTCAGCCAAACGATGATTGGCGCGATCCTCCGCGCCGTCATCAACAGCGTCAGCTTCCACTCGGTTGCAGGTCGATTTTCTCCCAGCGGCAACTCACCCACGGAGTTCGCCAGGGCATTGGGCATGCTCAGCGCCGCGACGAAGTCGTGAATGCCGCTGTACTGGGAAAGTCTTCCGCACATGGCCAAGCCCTCAACCTGAAACCTGAGCTTAGACAATGGTTTTCGGGTGAGACATCAGTTCGTTCAGCACACTGCGCAGCCTCTCGGCCTCGCGCGTGCTGAGTCGATCTGAAGTGGTGAGGTTGGCGATCTGCTTCCTCATCGCTGCAGCTTCGGCACCGCGCAGCCTGAGGTATCCGGCAAACTCTTCGTTCTTTGCCTGTGCTTCTGTCAGCATCGCGACCAGGCCGAAGATATCCGCCCGGGCCTTGCGCAGTTGCAGGTTCAGTTCCTGGATCTCGTTCTCGAGCAGCCGGGCGTGTTGTTTGTGCATTTCGAGAGGCGTGGGGATGCCAAGCCACCCGCAGGTGTCTTCGTCGATATTCATAGGAGGTATTTCGAGCGCTGTATGTGTATACAGTATTCGAGATTGAGTGAAGTGGAATGCTTGAGGCGACGAACTGCAGGGTTACCCGACGATCAGTCGGGCGCGGGCCTCCCACTCTTTACTATTTACCGGCGGTGATACGCGCCATGAACTGACGCGTCAGGCTGGCGATCTGCTCGGTTTTTTCATCGAGCGCGAAATGCCCCGCGTCCAGAATATGAACCTCGGCCCCCGGCACATCATCCTTGTAGCGCATCGCCCCCGGCACAATGAACGACGGGTCGTATTTTCCCCACATGACCAACATCGGCGGTTGGTTGTCTTTCAACCATTGCTGCCATTTTGGGTAAGAGGCTACGTTGTTCTGGTAGTCCAGCAACAACGCCGACTGTATCGCCCGCTGGCCCGGACGGGATAAGGCGGCAAACTCGTCCTCCCAGGCATCAGGGTTGTAACGCTCGGGATGAGGGCTGGTGCCCAGATGGCGCTGCTTCGTGCCCTCGTACCCCGTGAACCCATCGACTTGTTCGGGATGTTCGGCGGGAGCCTTCCAGTACTTGGCGATGTTCGCCCACTTGGCACCCAGGCCTTCGTCATAGGCATTGGCGTTCTGGATGATGATGCCGTGCAGTTTTTGCGGCGCGTTGAGGATCATCCGAAAGCCTACCGGGCCGCCGTAGTCCTGCATACACAGGGTGTATTCATGGATTTGCAATTGCGTGAGCAGCTTGCTCATGGTGTCGGCCAGATGGTCAAACGTGTAGGTGTAGGTCGCGGCCGAGGGCGCGTCGCTTCTGCCGAACCCGGGGTAGTCGGGTGCGATCACGTGATACCGGTCAGCAAGCAGCGGGATCAGCGAGTCCCACATGCGCGAGGACGAAGGGTAGCCATGGAGCAGCACCAGGGTCGGCGCGTCCCTGGGGCCGGCCTCGCGATAGAAAACCCTCACGCCGTCCACACTGGACCAATGATAGCCAGTGGACTCGGTGGTATAGGGGACGGACGGCACCGGTTCGCTGGCGTGTGCCGGTGCGGTCATCGAAAGAGTGGTCATAAGTGCTCCCAGCGTGCAAAAGGTGGCGATGTTCATTGAGGCCCTGAGCTCTGATTTGCGCATTTCCCGGTGAAATGCAGCTGCGATCAGAGTGAACGCATCCGGGAACTCACACCATTGGCCCAATGACCATTTTTCATTAGAATCGGGCCAATCTCGATCAGGCCCGCCCTATGAAAAAAAGTGTGAAAGTTGCAGTCATCGCTTTTAACGGCATCAGCCCCTTTCACCTTTCTGTGCCGTGCCTCGTATTTGGTAAAGATCGCCGAGTGGGGGATTCGCCCTGGTTTGAATTGGTGGTCTGCGCGGGCGAAGAGGGGGCGCTGGTTACCAACGCCGGTTTCGCGATCCACTGTGACCATGGTTTGGACCAGGTTGCAGGAGCTGACATCGTCATCATTCCCAGCTGGCGGGACGTCACCGAAAGGCCGCCGTGCGCACTCCTCGAAACGCTTCAGGCAGCCCATGAACGGGGCGCGCTGGTGGTCGGCCTGTGCCTGGGGGCGTTCGTGCTTGCCCATGCGGGCCTGCTGTGCGACAAGCGGGCAACCACGCACTGGGCGTGGGCGGCGCATCTGGCGCGAGATTTCCCACGCATTGAAGTGGACCCCAAAGTGCTCTATGTCGAGGCGCAGCAAATCCTGACCTCTGCAGGCGTGGCCGCAGGGCTCGATTGCTGTATTCATATCGTCAGGCGGATCTATGGGCGGGGGGTTGCCAACGCGTTGGCGCGTCAACTGCTGGTTTCCCCCCATCGCGACGGAGGCCAGGCCCAGTTCATCAGCCAGCCTGTTCCTCAAGGCGCAAGCGACCAGCGTCTCGGCCAGTTGCTGGACTGGCTTCGGGCAAACCTGGGACAACCGTTGTCAATCGATCAGGTGGCGACGAGGCTGGCGATGAGTCGACGCAGTTTCACCCGGCACTTCAAGCAACTGACCGGCTCGACGTTTGGCAAGTGGCTCACGAATGAGCGAATCAAGGCCGTCCAACTGCAACTTGAAACAACCGACCACAGCGTCGAGTCGATCGCTGACGCTTGCGGGTTTGGTACAAGCCTGTCGTTACGCCAGCACTTTTTCTCGATCGTGGGCGTGAGCCCCACAACCTACCGGAAGGCTTATCATCGATAGGGAGCTACCTGTAATTTCCGGTTCCGATACCCGTTCGCTGACGTGCAGCGACGGAGCGAAAACTGGCCAGTGACTCCTGCGGGTACAAGGCCGAAAAGCTCTCCAGGCAACCGCCTGCAAGTGAAAGCGATTTGGCCTCGGGCTGGCAGTTTCCTCCTGACTGACTAACCTTCTACGCATCGGCCATCCTTGTACAAGTGTCAAGGGTCCACCTCAGGGACCTGAATCGGCGCGCTGGGTTGGCAAGTCATAAGGAGAGCTTCATGAATGGACTTATCTCAAGAGTCTTACTGGCGTTGACGACACTGGCCTGGGTGTCCGGCTCGCAGGCCGCGACCACCGTCACCGGTCAAATCAGTGCGTCGCTGATATTGATCAACAGTTGCCTGGTCAACGGCGTAGGAGGCACCACAGGCTTGAATTTCGGTGCGTTGAACTTTGGTACCGCCAACACCCTGTATACAGAGGCTGATGGGCAAGTGCTGGGCGGCGGCGGGGCGCCTTTGTCTATTCAATGCTCGGCGGGTACTTCGCCGGTATTGACCATCACGTCCGGCGCCAATGATGGCAAATCCACCGGTGGAACGCGTGCCCTGGCAGACGGTGCCGGCCACTTTGCGCCCTATGACATCTACACCGACGCCGCCCACACGCAAATTCTTGCCAACAACGGCACTATCAATCTGGCGGCCAGCACCGGGGTTGCGCAAACCGTGAATATTTACGGTAAATCCCCAGGCAAGGTGGGTTTGCCGGCCGGCACTTATACCGACACGATTGCGGTCACGCTGACGTTTTGAATATGAGGTATATCGCTTGCGGCAATCTTCGGATGCCAAGGGAAATAATTTATTTGCTGTTCCATTTTGAACTCCGTCTTCCATTTTTGAGCGGGAGACGGCATAGATTTATTGATTTTTAAATTGATCTCTACCTGTATCGCATTCACACCCCTAAAGACATCTACGGGATGACAGGAGTTGGATGATCAGGTGCATGCATCATGTTAATATCGCCACCCCTCGTGACCGAGGGGCCTCTGGCGGGCAGGCTGGTCGAGAGAAAATCCCCTTGTTTCCTGAGATTTATAGCTTGATGTGCCATTTTTAACGTCCATGGCATGATTTCATGGGCGTTAATCAGCCGATATTCATTTTTCCATTTAAAGCTGCGCTTGCTATGGCAGCAGTTCAGAAACTATACGCCTCAAAAGGAAGAGTCATGGCCGTACCACGCATTATTTTCCCAATAGCCATTGCTGTTGTCGTGCTCGGAGCCGGCACGCTGATCTATCAGGGCCTCAACGGCACAAGCAGCTCGCTGAGCTGCGCAGATGATTTCTCGCAAGCCACGGTTATCGAGGGTGTTAAAGGTACAGTTGCCGGCGACACTACACTAGCCACCAGCCAGGCTGGTGAGTCTGGACATATTCCTTTTGCCAAGCCTTACCATTCGGTCTGGTGCAAATGGACGTCCCCAGAAGACGCAAGCTTCACATTTGATACCACAGGCTCAAAATTCGACACCGTGCTTGCCGTTTATAAAAGCACGAGCCTGAATTCGATGCCGGTGGCCGGCACGAACAATAACCAGTCGGAAAATGATGTAACCAGTGCTGTGACTTTTTCAGCCAAGAAGGGTGAAACCTATTCGATTGCCGTCGATGGGTTTGAAGGTGCTTACGGTAAGTACATCCTCAACTGGGCCAAGAAATAAGCGAACATGGCAGCTGTCGGCGGCCATTGGCTAAGGTGAAGGGGGACGACAATCCTCCACACCAGAAAACCCCGTAGATTAACGTCTACGGGGTTTTTTATTGTCTGCCGGTAAGTACGATGGGCGAAAAAACCGCAATCGCGGGCCTTTTCGCAGGGCAGCCCGACTTACTTGAACAAACCGCCAATTGCGTTGATCGCATCCGCAGCCTTGTTCACGTTTTGCTGGCGTTGAGGGTTAGTGTCCACTTGTGCCTGAGTGTTGTAGGTACTGTTGCTGCAGCTCTTGTTGGTTTGTGTCAGTGCTGCCTGGAACGCGGTCGCGCGCAACGTATCGCCCTTGGCATTGGCCGCATTGATATTGGTCTGCAGGTCGCGGATCTGTTGCTGGCAGGAGGCACTGTTGGCGTTGACGGTGTTGTTGCTGTTGCCGGCACCCCCCAAGGCAGATGACAGGGCACCGGTGAGGGCAGACAGGTCGGCGGCGTGGGCGGGCAAAGTGAACAGGCTGAACAGGGCGGCGGCTGGGGCGAGTTTGGAAAGACGCATGGCAAACCTCAATGTTTTATTGCCTGCGCATCTCCGGGGGCCCGAGCAGGCGCAGAACAATATCCGTATAGAGGTGAGCGCTCGGGTGGGGCGAAATATATTTGGTCAAATTTTGACCTTCAACCGTGAAACTCCATAAATGTGAGTTGTTTCACGTTGTTTGTCTGGCATTGACGACGTATCAAGGTGAGGGCACGAGCCCGAGTGATGCGCGATGCAAGCTGAAACGCCTGGGTGCTTCACTTGGCGCAACAAACACCCGATAGCTTCACCAGCAGTGTCAGCGCGACGATTGCCCAGCCAGAGTTGAGTGCGACAAACATCCATTCCGGCGGATTTGTACCCAGGAAAATCGTCGAGGTAATCGTCAAGAAAACCATCAAAAGACCAATTGGGAGCCAGAACCAGAGGTGTTTCTGGCGCTGGCACACCTCTATGTGCAGCGGGCTATCTTGATGGAGCGTCATGTGTTGTCGGCCTCGGTAACCTGCTGCTTCCCTGCCGATGTTCAGCTCAAGAGCGCTATCCTGAGCAATGAGTCCAGGTGATGCAAGGCTCATTCGCCGTTAGTGTCCATCAATCAGGCGAAGTGCCAGTTCGGCACTGAAGGTGCCTGCCGCCGGGCCTTCATGACAATCGGTTTTCGTCGAAGACGCACCGTCCGAATTGCCCGGGAGTTTGATCCATAGGGCAACCAACCGTGGCGAAAGCACTTGCGGTGGCATGCCCAGTCTGCGCCCCACCGGGTTGCACCAGTCTCCAGGATTCGCACCATTGCCGTTGCGGCTGGTATCCACCGCCACGGCTTTTGTATAGGCGTATTCGCTTAACAACCTGGCATTGATGGCATCACCATAACTGCGCACCTGGGCGAGGGTGTAGAAGTTGGCGATATTCAGGGCAAACCCCCGAATCTGTTTCACCCCGGCTGCATTCAACGCATCGGCCATGGCGCCTGGGGATTTCCAGCCTGGATTGCCAGCGTCCAGATAAACATCGACATGGCGTGCGCGCTGGTTGAACCCCGATACGGCGTAATTGATTAGCCCCAGCCGCTCGGCGCGCTTGTCTTTGTCCAGGCACTGCAGGTCTGCCAGTGCGTCCGGCTCCAAGATAACCAGCGCCGGCTGGTCTCCAATGCCTTTGATCAGTTGGTCTATCCAGCCCCGGTACTCCGCCGCTGCCGGTGCGCCACCCTTCGAGGCGCCACCGCTGCAGTCGCGGTGGGGCAGGTTATAGGCCACCAAAATCGGTGTTTTATCAGCGCTGGCGGCAGCGGTTACATAGCGATTGACGCGCTCGGCCAGCGTTCCTATGGCCTGGCTGGTGCCGGTCAGCCACAGGGCACTGGGCACCTCGGCAATGGTTGAGCGGATGCTTGCAGTGGCAGGCGTATCGGGGTGCTGCTGGACCCACTGTGCGGCGGTGGACTGCGGGTTGACGTAGAACCCATCACTCGCCTGGGCAGCAGGCAGCATCGACAAGCAGATAAAGCCGGCGGCAAGGGTGGCGATCTTTAGCACGCTCTACACCAGTAAGAGGGGCGGGTGGCCAAGGTAAGTCGGCTCGCCGCTGACGTCACGTGAAGCTGCATGAAGCTTGCCGGCTAGCCGCGCAGACAGTGCCCATGGCATGCTCCCACGCTCAGCATCCAGTCAAGGAAGAACGATGTCGACCTATGTAATCACCGTCCCTTGCTTTGCGCAGATGTTGCGCTCGCTCAAGGGGCTTTTGTCCAAGGCGAGGCGCATGCCGGCGAGTTGGGCTATGACCCGCGAAACCTGCTGAGCGCGCGGCTGGCGCCCGACATGCACACCCTCGCAACGCAAATCCGGTTTGTGTGCACCCAGGCCCAGGAATCGGTCCAGCGTCTCACCCATCAACCGCTGCCGGTTCTGAGCACACCCGCAACCCTGAGCGAGGCGCGTGGGTTGATCGAGCAAACCCTGCAAGCCCTTGCCTCGGCAGATCGCGAACTCATCGACAGCAGCGAGCGCGCTATCTCGATAGAACTTCCCGACGGTACTATTTTCGACATGACAGCCTACGAATACGCGGTCAATTGGGCCATTCCACAGTTCTATTTTCACCTGATGACCGTCTATAACATCCTTCGCCATAACGGTGTGCCGCTCGGCAAGGCCGATTACGTGCCGCATATGTTCGCCTTCGTGCGCACGCAATAGGTAGCCACCCGAATGAATGGACCCCGCCCCTGCGCATAAGCGTATGGTGGGTGTTAAACACGTTTATTGAGGTACCCGCCATGGACGATAAACTCGGCATCCGCCTGAAAGAGGAACGCAAGATCCTGGGGCTCTCCCAACAGGAGTTTGGTGCGATTGGCGGTGTGGGTGCGAATGCTCAGGTGCACTACGAAAGTGGCGCGCGGGCGCCCAAGTCCGATTACCTGATTGCCATCCGGCATAAAGGCGTGGACGTGCTTTACGTGTTGACGGGGGAAAGGGCGGTTATCAACCAGGCCACCCTGAGTGACAAGGAGACGTTGATCATCAACCACTACCGCACGCTGGACGGGCTGGATCAGGATGCGATTGCGCAGATCACTTCCTCGTTGTCTGACAGCTAGCAACGAGGAAGTCCCGGATTTGCTTCGCGCCAGGCTAGAAGCTGTCGGTCGTCCTGAAGCTGCCGCCGCCTGTACTGCCTGACGTCGAAAAGCTGGCCGTGTTGTTATTGCTGCTTTCGACGGTGGCGACGCCAAGGACGACAGGGCTGATCGATGCGCTGACATAGCCTCGCGTCGCCCCTGCCGCTACCTGACTGCGGCGCACGATTTTAAGGCCCCGGCTAAGCACATCCACAACCTGGCCAAGGGTTGCACCCTGGGTCATGTAGCTCTCTACCAGACGCTCGAAGTCAGTCGACAGGTCAAAATAAACATCGCGGCCGGTAAACGCATCGTTGCGAACTTTGCGCTCCAGGTCTTTGGCACGCTGGTAGCTGTTCTGGTGTACCACGGCCTCTTCCTGGGTATCCGCCAGTTGCTGTACCACCGCTTTCAAGCGCAGGTTCAGGGTTTGCAGTTGCTCGACGATCAGGTCGTCGGCGTCGTCCGGGGTGTGGCTGGCCAGGTCGATCAATTCGCCGATGCTGCGGGTTTTCAACTGGTCAGTGAGCAACTGGCGTGCGCGCTGGTACTGCGGGTCTTCGTTGCGTGAGTAGCTGCCGAGTTTTTCCTGGATGGCATTGGCCTGGCGCTTGGCGTTGTCGACTACGCGTTGCAGGGTGTCGAGCTCGGGTTGAATTGAGGCCTGTCCCAACTGGTCACGTGCCTGAGCCAGTTGCGCATCGACGCTGGCACTCAAGGTGCTGATCAGGGCGATGCGCTCGGCCTGCAAGGCCTCGTTTCGCTCACCAAGGGCGATCAGGCTCAGCTCGTTCTTGCGGTTGGCGAGGTAGTTCACCTTAGTCGCCAGCCAGTTGTCCATCCAGCGGTTCAGGCGGTTGCGCCGGTATTGGTCGGTGCCGAAGGCGTGTCCGCGCAGGTAGACGTAGACCAGGTTGGTATCAAAGGTCGGACGCTTCAGTGCGCACTCCTGGCGCAAGTCTTCATAACCGCTGACGTGTTCTCGGTGGGCGGCCTGGGCCAGGTCCAGTTGCTCGACCTGGCGGGCGTAGTCGGGGTTTTGTTCCAGGGATTGCCGGGCTTGCTGGTCGAGGGTGTCGGCTCGCGCTTGCAGTTTTTCCTTGCCCGCCAGCGCCTGGGCCACGGTCTGCTCAGCGTCGCGCAGTTGCTGGTGGAGCAGGTCCTGGGACTGTTGGCGCAGGTTCAGGGCGGCGGCGACTTGCTCGTTCTGCGTGTTGCCCTGGTCCAGGTGCAGGGCCGCGATTTTACCCAGGCGCTGGGTAATGTCCTGCTCCAGCGCCAGTTGCTCGCCGAGCAGTTCAGACAGGTGTTGCTCGGCCGTGCGAATCCTCAGCTCGGCGTTGCGGGAGTTACGTTCGGTGATGCCGATCAGGGTGTCAGGCGTCATGTCTTCACCACTCCAATATCGTTTCGAGCGGGTCGGTGGTCCGTTGGCTCAAGTAGGTGACTTCCATCCTGCCGGCCGGCTTGCGGCCGATCACACGGTTGGTCAGGTGGCCGTCGTCGAGTTTGTCGGCCTTGACCTTCAGGTATTCGGCCTGCGGTACCCGCACAGCGAACTGGCTGGCCCACGCGCCGGTGCCGGTCTCACTGCTGACGGTGGGCAGTAGAACCGGCCTGTCCGACAGGTCGACGGCTTCGACAACCAAATACCAGCTCTTGCCCTGGGTCGAACCAGGATTGGAATTACACAGCGCCTTGTCGTAGCAGCGCTCGACACCGGACGGCGTGCCGGGCCGGTCGACAACCCGAATGGTCACCTCCTTGGGGATCAGTTCGGTGTTGGCACGCAGGGCCCTGAGTTGGCCGCCGGCTTTTTCGATTTCGAATTTCCCGATGAGGTCTTTGATCATGACCAATTCGGCCTGCATGCCCCGCGTCGCTTTACTGTCGGCGGCGGGCAGGTGAATGTCGGCGACTTTGCGGGTCAACTCGTTGAGCTGGTCGGTCATCGGCTGGACTGCCTTGACCTTGGCTAAAAACGCCTCCAGTACGCCGATCTGCTCACTGGCGTAATCGACCCCGGAGGTATCGACCATGGCCAGGGCATGTTCGGCCTTGGTATTCAGGCGGGGCAGGGCACTGAACAGGTCGCCGCCCTCAATATAGGCCGGGTCCTGCTGCACGGCGCTCAGGCGAGCCTTCAGGTGGGCGATGTCTGATTGTTTTTGTGCCGCGTTCGTCTCGACGGCGATGGCCGCTCTTTGAGCCTCTTGGATCTCGTGTCTGGCGACCATCACCCGGCTGCATTGCACCACCAGCAAGGTGACCGCAATGAGCTGGATGACGAGTATGCCGCGATGCCGCCTGAGCAATACTTTGCTCCAGAAGCGGTCAAGCGCACTCAGTTCCGGGGCCTCGAACACCAGGCGTTTGGAAAAGAATTCGCGCACGCCCTGATCGATCTGCGCTTCGGTAAATTGAATGCCGTTGTTCTGGTAATACTCGCGGATGCGCGCCGCCACTTCTGCGCGGCGTTGGGGCAGGCTCAAGTCCTTTTCCACCGCCATCTGCTGGTGGCGCAGTTGATCCACCAGCGCCATCGCGCCGAGTTGCTCGGAGAGAAGAATGTCGCTCATCAAGCGGCCTTGGTCAGCAATGCGGCGAACTTGCGTTTGGCCTCTTCGACGGCTTCGGCGATGTCACGGGACGCGTTGCTGGATTCAGCGCGGTAGGTTTCCGTCAGGCCGTGCATGTCCGTCTGGAAACTCAGGGTGGCGTCGGCCAGGGCGCGCACCGAGTCGACCTTGATGGTGGAGCCATAGCTGGCCTTGACCGCTGCTTCCAATTGGGTGTTGCCGGTGCTGCCCAGGGCTTCAAGACCCTTGCTGATGCCCTCGGTGGTGGCGTTCAGCGTGTTGGTGGCTTCGGCCAGTCCACTGTTGCTGGTGAACGACACCGCGAGGCCGGTCAACACCACTTCGTTGGTAGAGAAGAACGAGACCATGCGCTGGTACTGGCGCTCCTTGATCACATGCACCTGGTTGATCCGGGCGAAGACCATTTCGGCCGTGTTGTAGCCGACCTTCAGGTCATCGGCGATGTCCTTGACGATCTGGTAGCGCTTGTCTTCGTCCTGCAGCGCGCGTACGGCTTCGTCACGGCGCAATTCCAAGGCCGCGCGTTCGGCCGGCGCCAGGGTTTCGGCAGCCGTGACTTGGGCGTTGGCCTCGTTCAAGGCCTGGGTACGCTGCTCCAGGACCTGGCCGGCCAGGGCGAGCACTTGTTGGGCATCGACCTCGGCCGCTTTCATGGCCATGCGAAAATCCAGGTAGGCTTCCAGAATCACCGTTTCCCGGGAGATCTGGTCATTGGCCGACTTGCACACCTGCAGGTAGTTTTCACGGATCTCGCTGAAGCGGCTGGGGATCGAGCCACGACGCAGGTTCATCCAGCTCAGCTTGAGCTTCTCCAGCGTATCCAGGCGCCCGTCATCCATCCAGCCGGCCATGGCGGCCGCGTCTTCGCGGATTGAGGTGAAGCTCTGGGTGATGTCCATGAAGCGTGTGGAGATATCCATGCCGGCAATCTGCTCGCGAACCACGCTGTTGAAGGTGGTCGACTGTTGCAGCACGGCAGCGATAGCGGTGACTTTGGCGGTGTCGTACTGGGCCACGCGGTCCAGCAATACCAGTACCGGTGCATCTGGAACCGGCTGCAGAAGATTGATGCCCAGGGTCCGCAGGCCCGTCAGCGCGCGGTCGAGGTAGTTGCTCATCGAGTGTCCTTTCAGGATGTGTTCAGCACAGTGTGCAGTGCAGAGAAGGGCGCAAGTATACCGATCAATGAAGGCAAACCAATGGCAGTTTGGTTGGAGGGCGCCTGTTGGCAGGCCTGACGAAGTGTATGACCGTATCTACCGCTAGCTGTACGGGGCGCAGGCTGGCGCAACGTTCTACTGTCACGGCCACAGTACTCGTTCGGATGTCGCGCCATGCTCATGTCTTCAAGCCTGCTTTCAGCTTTCGCGCTGTTCGCCTTTGTGTCCTCAATCACCCCTGGTCCCAATAACACCATGTTGCTGGCGTCCGGGGTGAACTTCGGTTTTATTCGCTCGATCCCCCATGCACTGGGCATCAGCATTGGCTTCATGTTGTTGGTGATCGCAGTGGGCCTGGGCCTGGGAGAAGTGTTCAAGGCGCTACCGTGGGCCTACACCGTATTGCGTTATGTGGGGGCGGCGTATTTGCTGTACCTCGCCTGGAAGATTGCAACCTCCAGTGCGATGTCCGATGACACCGATGACAAGCGCAAACCCATGACGTTTCTTGGCGCGGCGGCCTTCCAGTGGGTCAACCCCAAGGCCTGGGTCATGGCGCTGGGCGCGATCACCACCTACACGCCTGCCGAGGGTTATGTCACCAACGTGCTGTTGATTGCTGCGGTGTTTGCCTTGGTAAACCTGCCCAGCGTTTGCGTATGGGCCGGCTGTGGCAGCGGCTTGCGCAATGTACTGCGCGAGCCACGCTGGTTGCGGGTGTTCAACTGGTCGATGGCGGCGCTGTTGGTGCTGTCGTTGTATCCGATGTTTTTTGCCGGCTGACACGCCCTCTGACCTCCAGCGGGTTGCGTCAGCAGGCCATGGATCCTAGACCGGTGAGATGGTGGCCAGCAGACCAATTGCGATGGTCAGCGCAAGAAAACCGAACAGGAAAAATGCCATCTTAGCCATAAGGCCTCCGAAATGAACGGGCCGGCAGGACGGTTCCTGCCGGGCTCCACGGGCGTGTCGGGAGTGGGTGTATTGTCAGGGCAGGGCGGTTTTCGATACAGGGGCAGATGCAGAAGAAAAAAGCGTATCAGATGGGCCGGGGCGCCGCAGGAGCAGGAAAGCCGGGGATGATCATTTTGGGGTATCAGGGAATAAACAGCGGCTCAGTGCCTTGTGGGCGAGGCTGGTGAAGGAACTAACCTTTTGCGTGGAGTATCGTATCCACGATTTTCGTGGGAGGTTGAAGGCGAACTGCGTCGTGCGTGGCTATTCTCAAGCGGCGCTGGGAGGGTTCCTTGAAGTGATTTCATCGGGGCGAGTAGGCAAATGGGCAAGACATTGGCTGCGCTGTCGTTTTTGATGACCCTGGTTTGGGTTTCAGTGGTTATTGCGGTAATGACTTATTTTTCCTGATGCAGGTGGGGCACGGGTGCGGCACCTGGTGAAGCGGTCGGTATCGCCATTGCCCACTCCCGCCTGCAAAATCTGTAGATGACTGATCTGGCGAGCTTTTTTGTTTGCCAGGGCGCCGCTTGATTGTTTGAAAAAGCCCGCACCCGACCTTGCATCGAGGGGGCTGGATCTATATATTCCCTAGCCTGCTGCAACGCTCAAGGGCTTTTAACGCTGCTTGGCCTGCTGCATAGCGCTACCGCCCGAATGGCGAAACTGGTAGACGCATGGGACTTAAAATCCCCCGCTCGTAAGGGCGTGCCGGTTCGATTCCGGCTTCGGGCACCATAATATTCAAGGGTTTGCGGGGTTTTAGGACCTGGCTGGCTCTTTGTGTTTTTCCGCAATATTCTTCTCCTTTCCGCAATTCACTTCGTCGGCGTAACTTTTTTGCCGATACGTTTGCGGATGTAGTTCTCTGTCATCACCACGGTTGTGTGCCCAAGCTGATCTCTGGCTTGCAGAATATCTCCGCTTGATTCCGCCTTATCGGTACCAGCCTTTGCGCGCAGGTCCCGCATCTGAAAGTCTGCCTTTTTTACGCCGGCAGCTTCTCTCGCAGCATCAAATCTCCCCCGTAACATACTGCTGGTCATGGGCTGCCCGTTGTCCATTACGATGAGTTTACTGGACCGGATTTTATGGCTGTCTTTCCTGGCCAGTATTCGGTCGATCACAACCTTCAACTCCCCAACGATTTCAATTCGTCGCTTGGCCTTGGTTTTTCCCTGCTGCACAGCAAGGCGATCCTCCCTGATATCGCGCTCATCCATTTTTAGGGTGTCAGCGATACGCTGGCCTGTCAGGTAGAACAGATCTAGCGCGTCTTTCAGCGGCTGGTCTGCGTGCAAATACACCATCGCGAGCATTTCATCTTCGACGTAGATGTCACGTCCGCTTTCCTTATTGCCTTTAACACCGGCGCAGGGATTGGCCAAGGACGTGTAGCCGCTGGTCCTGGCGAAGTTCCAGATCGAGCTGAGCAACGCTTTCTCGCGATTTGCACGCACAGGAGCAGTCTTTCCTCGATGTCTCAAGTACTGAGCAACGTGCTGGGGCTCAATAGCTTCCAGCGGGGCTGGTGGGTCATTGAAAAAGGCAAGTAGCTGCTTCAGCTCTCTGGCGTTGTCTTTCTGCGTCGCCGGCGCTTTAGTTGGAACAACTTCCAGCATGTATTTTTCAGCGACATAGGCGAAAGTCAGTACATCCTGCGCCATGGCCTGGGATACACGGCTTTTTTCGAGCTTTGCATATTCCAAAATTGCCAGCCCGTAGTCCTTGCCCAATGGTATTTCTTTGCGTGGCGTCCCGCCTGTGTCGTAAAGGTAATACGTCGTGTCGCCACGCTTCCTTTCGCGTAGCCGGGGAATGCTCCCAGGCCGGGTTGGTTTTCGTCCCATCTACCCCACCAGCCGCGGTTGCCATTTCGGTTTTTCCATCACGCCGGCAGCCTCGCCAGTGAGTGCAGATGCGATGACGCAAGGCCACCCGCTGCGTTTGATGGTGTGGCGAATGCCGTTTCTTTTGAGAACTTGCACCTGGCCTGCTTTCGTTTTCGCGCCGGTAAGCGTGCAAACCTCTTCATGCGACAGGAAGTGAATACCGTCCATAACTACCTCCCACCGGCCGCCGTGGGCCGGGCTGTCTTGATGATGTGAATGACCAGGCTGAAGGTGATCAGCATCCAGCCGCAGGTGCCGGCGAAGGCGTAGAGGATGTCGGCCGTTTCGCCGTCGGCCAGAAGGCGTGGGCCGAGCCAAAAGAACCAGCAGCCGCTGCCGACCAGGTACAGCAAAGCGCCCAGCAGGATCAGGGTGAGTTTCATTGCGAACATGTGGTGTCCTTGCCGCGCTGGGCGGCAGAAGGTGGGTTAGGGTTATGCTCTTTCGCAGAGGTCCAGGCCGATCTGGCTTACGCGATCGACACAGGCGGGGTTAAGCCAGATGCATTCGGTTCGGTTGGCGGTGCCGCGCCCTGCGCTGATGCGGGCGGATGTGCTGTAGCTGGCCCAGCCGGGTAGCAGCTCCGCGTACAGGTCACTCGGGTAACCCGATAGCACGACCATTCCTTCTAGCTCGAGCAAAACGCCGAGTAGATCTCGATGTGCGGCGTCATCCATCTCGTGTCTGTAGTACCGTCCGCTCGACGCGCCCTTGTACCTGGTGTCATGCACATAGGGCGGGTCGACGTAGTGCAATGTCTGCGGCCCGTCATGCGCCTTGATCACTTCGATCGCGGGGCGGTTTTCGATTAGGACGCCGCTCAGCCTCTGGCCAACCTCGGCGAGCTGCTCTGGATAAGTTGCCCAAAGTGATTGCGCGGTGCCGTACTGGCGTTTTGTATCGATGCGAAAGCCGGTGACGCCCTTGGTGGCACCGGCGGAGCCGAAGCCCATTTGCGCCCTGATGATTGTTCGTCTTGCACGCTCGATTGGTTCGGCGCTCGACTCCCAGGACAGTTCGAACTCTTCGCGGGAATAGGGCGTGAATACCAGGCGCTCGACCAGTCCCGATCGCGAGTCCTGATCTTGCAAAACCCTGAACAGATTCACGATGTCGCCATCGAGGTCGTTGTACACCTCGGCATACGACCGCGGCTTTTGCATCAGCACGCCAGCGGCGCCGCCGAACGACTCTACGTAGCAGGTGTGCGGTGGGAAGTGTTGCAACACCCACGGCGCAAGCCGGAACTTGGCGCCGTGGTACCGGATGACCGGGGCGGTGATGGTCATAAATATTTTCCAGGCGTGCGCCCGCCGCTCACCGGCAGGCATCTAGGGGAATGGAGTGATGGCTTTTTGCTCGGGTATCTCGACCCTTTGGATGGGTGTACAACAGGTGTTCAAGTCGTTGCGACTGTGGGAGGACGCGTGTCACACAACCTAGATGTGCCGATCGCTCATGAGTACCGAGGTCACACGGTATTCCTCAAGTTCGTCTGGAAAAGGCCGAACGACCCGGTGCCTACATCCGCGACAATCATCGAGCCCGTGGACATACACGGAATGGGTGAAGTCGCTGCTGAGCTTTCAGGGCCGTGGGCCGATTACCCAGCCGCATTGGACGAAGCAATGACAGCGGCAGAGCGCTGGGTTGATAGTCAGCTTCCGTGATCCCGGCCGCCGCTCACCTGCGGGCATGTAGGGGGATTGGGGTTAGGCGAACTCGGCGTTGAACGCTTCAATGATTGCTGGTGCGCAGAACGTGATAGGAAGGGCGTCCGTGCTTTTACCGTCTGAGATGATCACCCAGCCATCCTTGCGCAAGGTGCAGGTCTCTTTGCCGGGAGTGATGCGTGCGATTGGCAGCCACGAGAATGGAAGCCTGCGATTGATCCAGAAGATCAACTTCATGGCCTCGGCCCCTTGTAGATGAAGACGTAGGCGAACCAAGGTGGCGATCATGGAGCCCCCTCTTTGCGGTACCCGGCGTCGTAGATTGCTGCGGCTGCGCTTTCAGTGATGTAGGGGCCGCAATTCACGACGCTAGCTGCTTGAATATGCTTGATTTCTGCGCGGCGCTCATCTGCCGCGATCTGCTTGGGCGATCGAAACTCTGTGGCCCACTGCAATTCCTCCTGATCGAGGAAGCTAACTACAGCCATTCCGTTGCGGTGGGCCAGAACTGTGCATTGCCGAAACGTCGCTGTCCGAGCGCTGAATGCTTCGCTGGTTGCTCCAACAGGCGGCAATCCTTCGCCGTTCCAGTGCTTTCCATTTTCTTCAGGCATGACTTCGTCCTTGCCGCTATAGCGGCTGACTTTGAAGGGGGAGGGGTTAAGCGCACTCGAGGTGCGCCATGGGTGGTGACTATTTCGGGGAGTGGTGTTGCTGGCTAACGAATTTTCCAATTTCGTGAAAGGTCTCTATGGCGGGAGCTATACCGTCATGAGCAATGGTCACCAGTAAAGCAAGAGCAGCAAGCAAAGAGAGTGTGGTGCTGTTTTTTTCAAATGTATTATTGACTCTAAAATCCAAGCGCTCTTTGGAGGTCTTCCACTCTTGGCCGTTAAAGTACGTCAAATAGAAATCTATGTAATGTGAGCCGGGTCTGATGGTTTTGCTCGTTTTTAAATTGTACTCGAAGGGAGCCTTCCCACTTTTCAATTCGGTAATTAACAGTCCGGGCTCGTTAGCATCAAAAAATAATGTAGGATCTTTCCAGTTGGCAGTTTTTACACCCATGCATATGCAGTTGTAACCCGCGTTGTCTACGTATCCTGTTTCCCTTCCCCATTTTATTGTTATTGACCCGTTCTCCTGGGTTTCTATGTATGGGGTGTGGTGTACGGATGAACTATCACGGTCAAATAAATCCGATGAGATATAGCATTGAATCTTGCAGTTTGATATTTCTCCATAGCCCGTTATGTATTGTTCAAAACTCAAATTGTCGCCTGCGTTAATTACTGTTTCGCCGACACGGGTTGCAAGTGCATAGGCGCCCGGCATCTCGGCATTTTTCCATGTTCGAGGGGTTTTCATCTCATCGATATTCATTGCGTCCTGCGCTCCTTAGGCTTGCATGCAAAGTAACTACAGCATTCAACGGAGGAAAGTGCAATCCACTAGCTGCGGGGCTGGGTTGCTCTTGCATCAACCCTCGTTACCAGGTCATGAGCATTCACAATAGTCATGCCGAGGCGTTCGGCGATCAGGACTTCCAAGCGGGCACCCTTTGAATGCTCCCAGCCGGGCAGGGTGGCCACGGTGTCGCAGTCCATCAGGGCGGCAATGTCGCGGCGCATGCAGTCGTTCCAGG
Organism: Pseudomonas sp. K5002; assembly: GCF_013386655.1. Classification (NCBI taxonomy): domain Bacteria; kingdom Pseudomonadati; phylum Pseudomonadota; class Gammaproteobacteria; order Pseudomonadales; family Pseudomonadaceae; genus Pseudomonas; species Pseudomonas sp. K5002. The sequence continues at coordinate 25,461 of NZ_JACARK010000076.1, forward strand.
TTCCGCCGTCGGGGTTGATCTCGGCGGGGTTGGTGACGGTGTGCCCGCCGGCG
>NZ_JACARK010000757.1:0-2508 GCF_013386655.1 Pseudomonas sp. K5002
GCGGCGCCCGGCCTGCAAGCGTCAGCTGGGCTGCGCGCAACAACGCCAGGACATAGCTGCTGCCGGCGCCTGCGCCGTGAGCGACCAGCACCTTGTATTCACCGATCCGCTCCATGCCGCCTGCCGCTACCACGATTCGTTGAATCAATAACTGGAGCGAGGTACGTTCTGTTCGAGAGAAATGCCCTATCAAGCGTTGCAATACTTGTTGATAGACATAGTTCATGGCTTGTTCGTGAATAGCGCTCATAGTTCTACTACCTGAGTTGAAATATCAGTTTCGGGCAATCGTTGACGGCATTTGCCTGACCTGTTGTTTCTGTAGGGGCGTTACAACATGTGACATTCAATGGAGATTAGCACCGGGCCCTACCTGCCAAGCCTGCCTTTGGGGGCTTCCAGTCCCGAAAAGGCGCCAAGCCAAGGGGCACGCAGCCCAAACCGAAAGTCTTAGGAACGCTCTGACAACTTCCTACGCTGCTTTAACTTACAAACTAGAGAAGCATCCGACATAACCCACTTCAATATTGATGTTCCGGCAAAACAGCCATGGGAAACATTATTGGGCTTGACGGATGTACGGGGTGATTTCATATATTCAATCATTGCTCAATCCTTGAGATAAAAGTGACGGGGCAATTATCGGCACTTGAATAATGATTAACAGATACAGAACGCCGGCTAAAACCGGTTCAGATGGGGGCTTGCATGGGGTATCGAGTGTGCAGACACGACAACGCCGCGCTGGGATTCAGGGCGGCGTCAGGGGCATACATCTGGTTTATCGGGCTGAAGTGCTGAAATCCCGATTCAAGCGGTGGGCAGGTTAAGTCCTGTCAAATGGCGCATTTGCCCCATGCGCCCGGGGGCAGGAATACTCGCTTGAGAATATTCCCACAGATCAAACAGTTTCTACCTGCAAGGCAACCCGTTCACGGCACGGACATTCGTCCATATAGCGGTGCGCTTCAACGAACTGGCTGAACGGAAATACCGTGGTTTTCAGCGGTACCAGCACCTTGTCGGCGGTCAGTTGGTTGATGTCACGCAGGGCTCGCTGCAAGGCCACCTGGTCCTGGATGATGCCCAGTTCCGGTTTGCCGGTGAAGTTGCCGATGCAGTGCACAAAGAACTGAATGTTCTTCTGGAACGCCGCACAGGCCGGGAATGGCGTCTGGTTGCCACCTTGCAGGCCGTACAGCACCAGGCTGCCACGCGGCGCCAGCACATCACCCAGCAACGACATCTGCGGGCCACCCAAGCCATCGAACACCACGTCTACGCCACGGTTGTCGGTGAACTTGTTGACTTGCATCAGCAGGTCCTGCTCTTCGGTGACGATCACCTTTTCCGCCCCGAGGGACAGCAGGTATTCGCGCTCATCACTGGTCTTGGTGGCGGCAATCACCCGCACACCCAGGGCTTTGCCCAGCTGCACAAACGATGGGCCGGCACAGTGGCTGGCGTCCGTTACCAGGGCGAATTGCCCGGGTTTGACCCGCGCCAGGTCCATGTACGCAAAGTAGGCAATCAGCAACGGCGTGTAGTGCACGCTGGCTTCGATCGGGCTCAGGACATCCGGGTAGCGGGTCAGGGCCGAGCGCGGCAGGACGATCTGTTCGCCGTACACCGGGTAGTCATTCGGGCTCTCGGCCGGGAAGCTGGCGACCTTGTCACCCACCGCCAGGTCGTCGACACCCTCGCCAACGGCCACAACCACGCCGGCCATTTCATGGCCAAGGCCGGAAGGCAAGCGGGCATGGGACGACGCCAGGTTCTGGCGCCACAGAATGTCGTACCAGCTGATGCCAATCGCCTCGACGCGCACCTGCACTTCGCCCGGTGCGGGCTTAGCGGCTGCATGCTCTTCGCATTTGAGCACCTCGGCCGGACCAAACTTGTGAAAACGGATCGTGCGGGACATCGCAAACCTCGTCAAAGTAACCTCTATTGCCATGAACTCTATCTGGGCTTTCGGGGCAAGACCACCGGTCGCCGTTAATAGTCGACATGCCTGTCATTGATTCCGCACATACGGAAAAGGTGCCAAGCCATGTAGGAAAACTGAATTAGCCGGTGCAGAGTACCAGCCTTTCCCCGTAAGATTCATGCCGGTCATTGTTCTTATATGACCGCTCCCGTCAAGTTTACTGACGCCGCCTGGGACACAAGATGAACCGTAACGACCTGCGTCGTGTCGACCTCAACCTGTTGATCGTATTCGAAACCTTGATGCATGAGCGCAGTGTGACCCGCGCTGCCGAGAAACTGTTCCTTGGCCAGCCGGCCATCAGCGCAGCCCTGTCACGCCTGCGCGGCCTGTTCGACGACCCGTTGTTCGTGCGTACCGGACGCAGCATGGAGCCCTCGGCCCGTGCGGTAGAAATCTTCGCCCTGCTCTCCCCGGCCCTGGACTCGATTTCCACGGCCGTCAGCCGCGCCTCCGAATTCGACCCGGCCACCAGCACCGCGGTATTCCGCATCGGCCTGTCGGACGACGTCGAATTC
>NZ_JACARK010000758.1:0-3428 GCF_013386655.1 Pseudomonas sp. K5002
GGTTTGCATGGCCTGGTCGAAGTCGGGCGTGCGGTCGGTGTCGCGGGCGACCAGGGCGAACAGGTCGGCGTCGAAGGCCACCCGCAGCGCCCAATATTTTTCCAGCAGCCCGAGCACAATCATCCACAGGCTGAGGATCAGGCAGACCGGCGTGATGCTGGCCATCAGCAGTTGAGCGAGGCCGAACAGTACGCCGAGCAAGGTCAGGCCTGTGGATAACTGATCCAGGGAACGGCCCCGCCGCAGCAGGCTGGCGACGACCTGTAATTCCATATCAGCGGGCATGGACTAAACCCTCCAGGGCTTCACGGTGAGCGGAATGCAGGACCACACGTGGGCGTGCTGTACGAATAATAGCCACCGCCTCGTCGACATTGCCTGCGCGCCCGGTATGTAGCAGCCATGCAGCCACGGCGGTGGCGCTGCGTGAGTAACCGAGGGCGCAGCACACCAGCAAGGGTCCGGCTGAGCGTAGCCGCTCTATCGCTTGGGCGGCTTCCACGCATTGCGCTGCAGTGGGCGCCGTCAGGTCGAGCACTGGCAGGCTGTAGTAGGCGCGACCCTGTGGATTAATCGGCAATTCGGCGCACAGATCGACCACCGCCTTGAATGATCCCAGCTCACCGCTGGTGGGAATTCGCCCCAGCCAAACGTTATCCACAACCTGATCGGGCTGTGGATGTCTACGTGTCCACAGGCGGGAATTGATCCAGGCGGCCACCAGATAAGGCGCCAACAACCAGCGCGCCGCCGGAGTGAGTCGTCCGTCGGCGCGTTTCTGAAATCCCGAAACGCCCAGTACCAGGTAATTCGCCTTCATCAAGCCAAGGGATACCGCCGGCCAAAGCAGCCACAACCAGCCGCCGCCAAGGAAAAACGCCAGGATCAAACACACCAGCGACCCGAAGCCATAGCGCAGCCCCAGCCGCCAACGCTGGCGGTCCCTGGTCAGCTGGGCATTCAGCAGCGGGCTCGGATGTTCCAGCGGCCACAGCCACACGCACAGCCAGCCGGCGAGGGCGCCTGTGGGTAAGTCAATAAAGTGATGTTGATAAGTGGTCAGCACCGAAAGGCCGATCAACGCGAACCAGCCATGCACCAGCCAGCGCCACAGGCCCTGGCTATGCCGCTGATACATTATCCACAGCACCACCAGCAGCGCGATGTGCAACGACGGCGCCTGGTTGAACGGCTTGTCGAACCCGGCGAGTACCGCAAACAGCCAGCCAAACACGCCGTCCAGCGCCGGCCTTTCAAAGGTGAAGCGCAAGGGCCAGATCAGGAAGCAGGTGACGGCAATCACTTGGGCCGTCAGCAGGCGCAAGGCATGTTGTTTCAGTTCATGGCGGGTGCTTGGCAGTAGCAGGGAGAAACCGTAGAGCAGGTCGATCGACCAGTAGGGCACGATGGTCCAGGCCCAGAACGGGATATGGGTTTCCCAGCCGAACACCATCGTGCCCACGTCGCTGCGCTGGCTGGTGACCCACGTGGCAAAGCCGTAGGTGCTGAAAAACAGCGGCGCCAACAGCAGCAGCCACAGCACCGCCGGTTTCAACAGGCCCGGTTCACGCATGGGTCAGGCTCGCTGTGCCAGGGACACGCTGAAAATCCCCCACTCATCCACACGCTGGGTGATCTTGCGGAAACCGGCGGCTGCCACCAGTTGATCCATTTCCGCCTGGCTGCGCCGGCGCATTACCCAGGCCTGGCCCTGGCGGTGGCTGGTGAGGGCGCGGGCGATCAGTTCCAGTTGCGGATGCCACGGTTGGCCGGTGTACACCAGATAACCACCGGGCTCCACGGCTTCGGCCAAGCCGGCGAGCGAGCCACCGACCATCGCGTTATCCGCGAACAGTTCATATAGCCCGGACACCACCGCCAGCGTCGGCTTGGGTTCCAGCGCCGCAAGGTCCGCCCGGTCAAACGCATCGCCTTTGACGAACTGGGCGATATCCCCCAGCCCTTTTTCACGAATCAGCGCGCCACCGTCGCGCACGTTGATATCGCTGTAGTCCCGCAGCAGGATCGATTCCGGCAACGGCGAAACGCCCTGCAAGGCTTCCAGAATGTACCGACCATGCCCGGCGGCGATGTCGACGATGCGCACTTCCCGCTGCTCGTCCCGCAGTTTGGCCATCGCCAGGCGCAGCAGCTCTTCCACGTTCAACTTGCGCTGACGAATACCGCGCCAGCCGATGGAGTTCAGGTAATTGGTGTCGATCATCCGCCCCAGCCCGCCTTTGCCGGTGGGTTTGTTGCGGTACACGTAGTCCAGGGTGCTGCCGGAGTCGAAGCCGGTGTCGAAACCGAGCTTCACGCCATCCGACAGTTTGCTGCCCAGGCCCATGCTGGCGCGGGTCATGCGCCAGTACAGGTCGCGCAGGGAGTTGCGTGGCAACGGCGCGGCGAGGGATTCGGATTCGGCGCAGGTCAGGCCGATCTTGTCGGCGTCCAGCAAGTTGGCGCGGTCCAGCGGGTGTTCGAAATTCTGCAGGATAAAGCGCCGGGCGCTGCTCAAGGCCACGGCGCGGTCACGTTCACCGAGGGTGTCGTGGAAGAAGCCGGGGAGGATGTGCAGCTCTTTCTTCAAGCTGCCGAGGCGGTCGAAAAACTGCTGCTGGGGTTTGCGGTGCACCACAAAGTCCGAGCCGGAGATCAGCAGTTGGGTCGGTACCTGAATTGCCTGGGCATCGGCTACAACCCGGTCGGCCGCTTCGTACAGGCCCAGCAGCACATTTACGGAAATGGCTTTGGTGATCAGCGGATCACTGTCGTAGGACGCCACGCGCTCCGGGTCATGGCTCAGGAACTTGGCCTTGACGTAGCTGTTGACGAAAAAGTTGCCGCGAAACTTGCGCATCAACGCCAGGCCCGGCCGGGCGAAGGGCACGTAGAGTTTGACCTTGAATGCGGGGGAGGCGAGTACCAGCGAGCGAATCTTCGGCGCGTAGTCGTGCACCCAGGTGGCCGCGATCACCGCGCCGACGCTTTGGGCGATCACTGCGAGGTGTTCTTCCTCGATGTTGTAGGCGCTGCGGATATGGTCAACGAAAGTCTGCACGTCCCGCGCACTGGTGGCGAAGCTCGGGCTGTCGCCGCGCGCGCCGGGGGATTGGCCGTGGCCACGGGCGTCCCAGGCGAAGAAGTCGAACTCCGGCAGGTTCAGCTCGTCCACCAGGTGGGCGATACGACCGGAATGCTCGTGGCCGCGATGGAACAGCAAGATCGCCTTGCGCGGCGCAAAGCCCGCGGGTGCGGTGGCGGGCCAATGACGGTAGAAAAGCTCCACCCCGTCATGGGTGCTGAAGGTGTGCTCTTGCTGTTCACGCATCGCAAAATCCTTATGCAGAAGGGGAGGTGTTCGTTTCTTCTTTCAAGCCTTGGCGCACACGGTTGACCAAGGTGTAGGCCAGCAAGGCGGCGACCAG
>NZ_JACARK010000759.1:0-392 GCF_013386655.1 Pseudomonas sp. K5002
TTGCTCGCGAAGAGGCCGGTGCAGCCAACACAACGCCATCTGTCACACCTTGTCTCATCTTCGGTTATGCTCGCCCTTCGTCGCCAAACAACGGAGCCCCCATGACCGCTGCCCGTCTGCTTCTCCCCCTGAGCCTTTGCCTGCTCGCCGCCTGCGCCAGTGCGCCGAAGCAAAACGTCACCGTGGAAAAACAGAGCGCCTGCCCGCTGCAACTCAAGACCGGGCAAAACCTGATCCTGACCCTGCCCAGCAATCCCACCACCGGTTACCGCTGGGCCATCCAGGACTCGGCCGGCGGCGTGCTGCGCAGCCTGAGCCCCGAGGTCTACAGCAACACCGACGACACCGGCGTGGTCGGCAGTGGCGGCCAATCCACCTGGCGCTTCCAGGCC
>NZ_JACARK010000760.1:0-1629 GCF_013386655.1 Pseudomonas sp. K5002
CGCCGGCGTCCAGGCCGGCGATGCGCTCGGCGGTGCCGTCGCGGGCGGTAAGGATCAGCACCGGCAGGTCGTATTGCTCGGCGCGCAGGGTTTGCAGGAGTGTGAGGCCGTCAAGGCGCGGCAGGCCGAGGTCGAGCAGCAGCAGGTCGAAGCTTTCGGTGCGCAACGCGTGCAAGGCGCTGACGCCATCCTGCAACCAGTCCAGGGTGTAGCCTTCGGCGCCCAGGGCCACGCGGATCCCTTGGCCAAGGGCACGATCATCTTCGACAAGGAGCAGGCGCATAACTGATTCTCTGGAGTAACCGGCGGCATGATGCCGTGTAACCGTCGAGGCTATTTCGGGAAAGATGTTACGGGCCGTTGCCAACTAAGCTTTCGCTAAGGTTGGTTTTGCACAGTGAAATCTCCCACATCTGCTGAGAGTGCTTCCATGCGCAAAATTCTCTTGCTGTCGCTGATTATCGCCAGCCCCATGGCCTTCGCCGGCCCGCAATGCACCACTGCCGAGCGCTCGCAATGGCAGGACCAGAAGGCCTTTCAGGAGCAACTCAAGGCCCAGGGCTACGAGATCAGCAAGTTCAAGGTTACTGACGGCAACTGCTACGAGATCTATGGCTTTGACAAGGACAAGCGCAAGGTCGAGATCTACCACGATCCAGTCACCGGCAAGGCCGTGAAGACAGAGATCAAGGGCTGATGCCAGCAACCTCCCTGCGCCTCTGGGACCCGGTGGTGAGGGTGTTTCACCTCTCCATCGCCGGCGTCTTTGTGGCCAATTACTTCTTCAACGAAGCAGGCGACGACTGGCACGTATGGCTGGGCTATTACGCCATGGCCTGGTTGCTGGTGCGGTTGGTGTGGGGATTTGTCGGTCCGCGCAGCGCGCGCTGGGCGGACTTCTGGCCAACGCCGGAACGGCTCATGGGCCATGTGCGTTCACTGCTCAACCGCCGGCCGCAGCACCGCCTGGGCCATTCGCCCATTGGCGCGCTGGTGATGATTCTGATGTTGCTGGCGCTGCTGGCTATCGGTGCCAGTGGCTTTTTGATGCAGGAAGTCGACGCCCTGTGGGGCGCCGATTGGCCGCTGCTGTTGCACGAAACTGCCGCCAATGTACTGGCCGGCCTGGTAGGCGTGCATGTGCTGGCGGCGTTGTTTGAAAGTATCCAGGTGCGGGACAACCTGCCGTTATCCATGCTCACCGGCCGCAGGAGGCGCCTGCCGGATGACCGTGCGCAGTAATCCTTTTTCCCGACAGGTTCTCTATGCGCCCGCTTTTAATGATCTGCAGTCTGCTGGTGGTGTTTTTCGCTGCCTGGCAAAGCCATCCGCCCCACGTATTGGCGCCGTTTGCCCAAGGCCCCAAGGACAGCTCGCCAACAGAGGCCGCCCCGCAATACAGCAGCCGCTTTGTCTCCTCGCAGCTCAATGACTTTGTGCATTCCTCCTCGGTCACCGCCCTGCCCGGCGGCGACCTGATGGCCGTGTGGTTTGCCGGGTCCCGCCGCAAGTCTTCGAACGCCTCAAGCCGGAATTGATCAGCCCGCTGGTGGTGTACCTGGGCAGCGAGGCGTGTCAGGAAACCTCCGGGCTGTTTGAGGTGGGCGGCGGCTGGATCGGCAAGACCCG
>NZ_JACARK010000761.1:0-3261 GCF_013386655.1 Pseudomonas sp. K5002
GGCTGATGTACCGCGGCCTGGTCGCCATCAGCCTCAAGCGCCTGTTCTCGATTACCGGCTGGATGATCGCCTTGCTTGCCGCCGGCATGGCTGGCCGGGCCGCCGCGATCCTCGCCGGTATCGACCTGATTCCCGCCTGGGGCTACCAGCTCTGGGACACCTCCTGGCTGGTCTCCGATGGCAGCCTCACCGGCCGCGCATTGACCGCGCTGGTGGGCTACACCGACCGACCTCTGGGCGTTCAATTGGTGGCGTGGCTCGTCACCCTCTCGCTCCTGGTGCTGGGTAACCGTTTACTGCATTCACGCCCGACACAATCACATTAACCGCCCCAGGAGCCCCACCATGAAACACCTGCGCAACCCCTTCGCCGCCGCACTGCTGCTCGTCAGCGCCGTGGCCGCTTCCTCCCTCGCCCAAGCCCGCGAATACCCGATTGGCGGACCGGTGCAGATCAATGACATGGAGATCGCCTCCTCGTACTTGGTGGGCATCGAAATGGCGCCCATGCCGCCAGGCATGGTGATGAGCAAGGACTCGGTACACCTTGAGACCGATGTGCACGCCACCGCCGACAACAAATACGGCCTGTCCAACGGTGAGTGGGTGCCCTACCTGACCATCAGCTACTCACTGGTCAAGGAGGGCTCGCCCGACTACAAGGAAATCGGCACGCTGTTGCCGATGGTGGCCAAAGACGGCGCCCACTACGCCAACAACGTGAAAATGGACGGCCCCGGCACCTACACCGTGGTGCTGCGCTATGAAAGCCCACAGATCAAGGGCTTCTTCCACCATGTAGACAAGGAAACCGGCGTGCCTGAATGGTGGGCTCCCTTCACCGAAACCTTCACCTTCAAGTACCCGCAAAAGTGAAATACGGGGCGGCGATACCCGATTAACCGGTGTCGCGGCCCCTACGCTGTCTGATAACGTGCGTCTATCGATTGCAGCCGGTATGCTTGGCCCGCAACCTCATGGACGCCCGCTATGACTCTTACAGAATTACGCTACATCGTTACCCTCGCCCAAGAGCAGCACTTCGGCCACGCGGCCGAGCGTTGCCACGTCAGCCAGCCGACGCTGTCGGTGGGTGTGAAGAAGCTTGAAGACGAACTCGGTGTGCTGATTTTCGAGCGCAGCAAAAGCGCCGTGCGCCTGACGCCCGTCGGCGAAGGCATCGTCGCCCAGGCCCAGAAGGTTCTGGAACAGGCCCAAAGCATTCGCGAGCTGGCCCAGGCCGGCAAGAACCAGCTGACCGCCCCGCTGAAAGTCGGCGCCATCTACACCGTCGGCCCGTACCTGTTCCCGCACTTGATTCCGCAACTGCACCGCGTCGCGCCGCAGATGCCGCTGTATATCGAAGAAAACTTCACCCACGTGCTGCGCGACAAACTGCGCAACGGCGAGCTGGACGCGATCATCATCGCCCTGCCGTTCAACGAGGCGGATGTGCTGACCCTGCCGCTCTACGATGAACCGTTCTACGTGCTGATGCCGGCGTCCCACCCATGGACGCAGAAAGACACCATCGACGCGGGCCTGCTCAACGACAAGAGCCTGCTGTTGCTGGGCGAAGGCCATTGCTTCCGCGACCAGGTGCTGGAAGCCTGCCCGACCCTGACCAAGGGCAACGACGGCGCCAAGCACACCACCGTGGAGTCCAGCTCCCTGGAAACCATTCGCCATATGGTCGCCTCCGGACTGGGTATCTCGATCCTACCGCTGTCGGCGGTCGACAGCCATCACTACGCCCCCGGCGTGATCGCCGTGCGCCCACTGACGCCGCCGGTACCGTTCCGCACCGTGGCGATTGCCTGGCGTGCGAGCTTCCCGCGTCCGAAAGCGATTGAAATCCTCGCCGACTCGATCCGCCTGTGTTCGGTGGCCAAGCCGCCTGCTGCGAGCTAAGTAACGGTATGACTGAGCTGTCGCAGGTATCGGTGACGGCACTCAAGGGTGTCGGGGAGGCCATGGCCGAGAAGTTGGCCAAGGTCGGGCTGGAAAATCTCCAGGACGTGCTGTTCCACCTGCCCCTGCGTTACCAGGACCGCACCCGCGTGGTGCCCATCGGCCACTTGCGCCCTGGGCAGGACGCCGTGGTTGAAGGCACCGTCAGCGGCGCCGATGTGGTGATGGGCAAGCGCCGTAGCTTGGTGGTGCGCCTGCAAGACGGCACCGGCGGCCTGAGCCTGCGCTTCTACCACTTCAGCAACGCCCAGAAGGAAGGCCTCAAGCGTGGTACCCGCGTGCGCTGCTACGGCGAAGCCCGGCCCGGTGCTTCGGGGCTGGAAATCTATCACCCGGAATACCGCGCGATTACCGGCGACGAACCGCCGCCGGTAGACACCACCCTCACGCCAATTTACCCGCTCACCGAAGGCCTGACCCAGCAGCGCTTGCGCCAACTGTGCATGCAGACTCTGACGATGCTCGGGCCAAAAAGCCTGCCCGACTGGCTGCCCCAGGAACTGGCGCGCGACTATCAACTGGCGCCGCTGGATGATGCGATCCGCTACCTGCATCACCCACCCGCCGATGCCGACGTCGACGAGTTGGCTCTCGGGCATCACTGGGCCCAGCATCGCCTGGCGTTCGAAGAACTGCTGACCCATCAACTGTCCCAGCAGCGCCTGCGCGAGAGCATGCGTTCGCTGCGCGCGCCGGCCATGCCCAAGGCCAAGCGCCTGCCTGCGCAATACCTGGCCAACCTGGGGTTTGCACCGACGGGCGCCCAGCAACGGGTCGGCAATGAAATCGCCTACGACCTGAGCCAGAAAGAACCGATGCTGCGGCTGATCCAGGGTGACGTGGGCGCGGGTAAAACCGTGGTCGCCGCCCTCGCCGCGTTGCAGGCCCTCGAAGCCGGCTATCAGGTGGCGCTGATGGCGCCCACCGAGATTCTTGCCGAACAGCACTTCATCACCTTCAAGCGCTGGCTCGAACCGCTGGGCCTGGAAGTCGCGTGGCTGGCCGGCAAGCTCAAGGGCAAGAACCGCGTAGCCGCCCTGGAGCAGATCGCCGCCGGCGCCCCGATGGTGGTGGGCACCCACGCGTTGTTCCAGGACGAAGTGAAGTTCAAGAATCTGGCGCTGGTGATCATCGACGAACAGCACCGCTTCGGTGTGCAGCAGCGCCTGGCCCTGCGCCAGAAAGGCGTGGGCGGCCGCATGAGCCCGCACCAGTTGATCATGACCGCCACACCGATCCCGCGCACCCTGGCCATGAGCGCCTACGCCGACCTCGACACTTCGATCCTCG
>NZ_JACARK010000762.1:0-5001 GCF_013386655.1 Pseudomonas sp. K5002
CACCCCCCCGCTCCCACATTTTGTTCTGCGTCAGTCTTCGAATTGGCGGCGTTCGTTTTCGATGGCTTCGGCCAGGGCGCGGGCTTCGTCTTCTTCGTCGCTCAGCGGCGGTTGTTCGAGCGCTGCGACGGCGGCCAGCAGTTTGGCACGGGCTTCGGCGACGCCGAGGATGTCCTCCTCGGGTTCAGGCTCGGGCTCATCTTCAACTTCGACTGGCAGCTCAACCTCAACGTTCAGTTGCAACGCAGGCTCCTGCTCACCGTCACTGACCGCACCATCACGCAGCAAGTCATCGAAGTCAGTCTTGATGCCCTGCTCCATGTCATCCAGTTCCAGCAACAATGTGTGGAAACTGGTTTCGTCCTTCGGCTCTTCCGGCTCGGCGCTGGCGTCGGCCAGCTCCTGCAACCCGGCGGGCACCGGTGCGTCGTCGAAATCCAGGACCGGGTCCGGCTCCATCTCCCGCAGCTCGGCCAGCGGCGGCAAGTCGTCGAGGTTTTTCAGGTTGAAGTGGTCGAGGAACACCTTGGTAGTGGCAAACATCGCCGGCTTGCCGGGCACGTCGCGGTAGCCAACGATCCTGATCCACTCCCGCTCCAGCAACGTCTTGACGATATGGCTGTTGACCGCGACGCCGCGCACGTCTTCGATCTCGCCCCGGGTGATCGGCTGGCGATAGGCGATCAGCGCCATGGTTTCCAGCATCGCGCGGGAATAGCGCTGCGGGCGTTCTTCCCACAGGCGGCCGACCCACGGCGAAAACTTCTCGCGAATTTGCAGGCGATACCCGGAAGCCACTTCCCGCAGCTCGAAGGCACGGCCGTCGCAGGACTTGCGCAGAATCTCCAGGGCCTTCTTGAACACCGGCGGCTCAGGGCGCTCGGCTTCTTCAAACAGTTCGAACAGGCGCTCCAGGGATTGCGGCTTGCCCGAGGCCAGGAGAAAGGCTTCCAGCAGCGGAGCCAGTTCGCGGGGTTCAGTCAGATTCATCGATTCAGCTCTTTATTCGGCTCGCGCCCGCACGTGGATAGCCGCAAAAGGCTCATTCTGGACCAGCTCGACCAAGGATTCCTTGACCAGCTCAAGGATCGCCATAAAGGTCACGACTACCCCCAGGCGCCCTTCTTCCTTGGTAAACAGCTCGACAAACGGCACAAACCCGCCGCCCTTGAGGCGATCCAGCACATCACTCATGCGCTCGCGGGTGGACAGTGCCTCGCGGCTGACCTGGTGGCTTTCAAACATATCGCCACGGCGCAGTACTTCGGCCATGGACATCAGCAACTCTTCCAGGCTCACGTCCGGCAGCAGCTTGCGCGCCCGGGCTTCCGGGGCGTCGAGCTTGGGCACCACCACATCGCGGCCGACCCGGCTCAAACCGTCGATGCCTTCGGCCGCGGCCTTGAAGCGCTCGTACTCCTGCAGGCGGCGGATCAGTTCGGCGCGGGGGTCATCCTCTTCCGCCTCGATAGTCTCCGAGCGCGGCAGCAGCATGCGTGACTTGATTTCCGCGAGCATCGCGGCCATCACCAGGTATTCGGCGGCCAGTTCCAGGCGCACGGTCTGCATCAGTTCGACGTAGCCCATGTACTGGCGGGTGATTTCCGCCACCGGGATGTCGAGGATATTGATGTTCTGCTTGCGGATCAGGTACAGCAGCAAGTCCAGCGGACCTTCGAAGGCTTCGAGGAAGACTTCCAGCGCATCTGGCGGGATGTACAGGTCCAGCGGCATTTCCATCACGGCCTGGCCGTAGACCATGGCAAATGGCAGTTCCTGCTGGGCGCCCGCCTGGCTGTCGACGGCTTCCACGGCCGACATTCAGGCCTCGACCATGAACGGTGCCGGGTCGCCACACCCTACGCGCACCACTTCCGGCTCGCCGTCGGCCAGGTTGATCACGGTAGAGGCCTTGTTGCCGCCGTAGCCGCCGTCGATGATCAGGTCGACGTGTTTTTCCAGCAGCCGGCGCATTTCATAAGGGTCGTACAACGGCTCTTCTTCCCCCGGCAGGATCAGCGACACACTCATCAGCGGCTCACCGAGTTCGGCCAGCAGCGCCAGGGCGATCGGGTGTTCCGGCACCCGCAGGCCGATGGTGCGCTTCTTCGGGTGCAGCAGCAGGCGCGGCACTTCGCGGGTGGCGTTGAGGATGAAGGTGTAGGGCCCCGGCGTGTGCGCCTTGAGCAGGCGGAAGGTGCCAGTGTCGACCTTGGCGAACAGCCCCAGCTGGGACAGGTCGCTGCAAATCAGTGCGAAGTTGTGGTTCTTGTCCAGGTCACGCAGGCGTCTTACGCGCTCGACCGCATTCTTGTCGCCGATCTGGCAACCGATGGCGTAGGACGAATCCGTGGGGTAGATCACCACGCCACCGGCACGGATGATCTCCACGGCCTGTTTGATCAGGCGCGCCTGCGGGTTTTCCGGATGAATCTGGAAGAATTGACTCACGTGTTCTACCTGTTCAGACGGTGGCAATAATGGGGTCATGTTTGAAGCGACACCAAAGGGGCGGCAAATCTTCCGGAACGGCGCGGTACTCGCCAATCTCGGACCAGCCGCCGGGGCCATGAAAATCACTGCCGGCGCTGACCAGCAGACCAAATTCGCGGGCAAGAATCGCCAGGCTGCCTACCTGCTCGGCGGGTTGATGCCCGTTGACCACTTCGATTGCGTGGCCGCCCGCTCCAATATAGTCGCCAATCAGCTTGCGACGCTTGCTGCGGGTGAAATCGTAATGCCACGGATGCGCCAGGCTGACCCAGGCACCTGCTGCCCGCAGTGTGCCAACGGTGTCTTCCAGGGTTGGCCAGTGTTGCTTGACGTCCCCCAGCTTGCCGGCACCCAGCCATTTGCGGAACGCTTCGGCGCGATCCTTTACAAAACCTTCACGCACCATCCAGTCGGCAAAGTGCGGGCGGGCCGGGGCGTTGCCGCTGTCACCCAGTTCCTGCTGGATGGCGCGGGCGCCTTCCAGGCCGTTGGGCATGCCCTTGAGGGCCAGCTTGCGGCTTATTTCTTCGGACCGCAGCCAGCGGCCATCGTGCAATTTGGCGATGGCCTCCACCAGCGGCGGCGCGTTGACGTCGAAACCGTAGCCCAATACGTGGATGGTTGCGCCGCCCCAAGTGCAGGACAATTCAACTCCGTTGACCAGTTGCATGCCCAACGCATGCGCCGCCTCGCGGGCCTCTGCCAGGCCTTCGAGGGTGTCGTGGTCGGTCAACGACAGGACTCGCACGCCTTTTTCAAACGCACGCGCAACCAGGACCGCGGGCGCCAGGGCGCCGTCGGAGGCTGTGCTATGGCAGTGCAAATCAACATTCACGGGAGTGTGTAACCTCAAGTCAGCTGGCGCTTTCGCTACCAAGGATGTTTGTTATTATGCCGCCACATCCAGCTTCTGGCTCTTACTGTGAAACAATTCATCGACTTCATCCCGCTGTTGCTGTTTTTCATCGTTTACAAAACCGACCCTCGCGTTATCGATCTTGCCGGCCACGAGCTGACCGTCGGCGGCATCTACAGTGCCACGGCGGTGCTGATCATCAGCTCCGTGGTGGTCTACGGCGCGCTCTTCATCTCCCAGCGCAAGCTGGAAAAAAGCCAGTGGCTGACCCTGGTCGCCTGCCTTGTGTTCGGCAGCCTGACCCTGGCCTTCCACAGCGAAACCTTCCTTAAATGGAAAGCCCCGGTGGTCAACTGGCTGTTCGCCCTGGCCTTTATCGGCAGCCACTTCATCGGTGATCGCCTGCTGATCAAGCGGATCATGGGCCACGCGCTGACCTTGCCAGACCCGGTATGGACCCGCCTGAACATCGCCTGGATCGTGTTTTTCCTGTTCTGCGGCGCCGCCAACCTGTTCGTCGCCTTTACCTTCCAGAGCTACTGGGTGGACTTCAAGGTGTTCGGCAGCCTGGGCATGACCGTGCTGTTCCTGGTCGGCCAGGGTATCTACCTGTCGCGCCACCTGCATGACACCGACCCTACCACGCCGAAAACCGAGGACTGACATGCTCTACGCCATCATTTCCACCGACGTCGCCAACTCCCTGGAAAAACGCCTGTCCGTACGCCCGGCCCACGTCGAGCGCCTGAAACAGCTGCAAGCCGAAGGCCGCCTGGTACTGGCCGGCCCACATCCTGCGGTAGACAGCAACGACCCGGGAGACGCCGGTTTCATCGGTAGCCTGATCGTCGCCGAGTTCGCCTCCCTGGCGGCGGCACAAGCCTGGGCCGATGCTGATCCGTATGTAGCGGCCGGCGTGTACGCCCAGGTGCTGGTCAAACCGTTCAAGCAAGTCCTGCCTTGATTCGTTGCGCGCTGAACCAAATGGCTTCAGCGCACTCCTAAACGCTCATTATTCCCGGTAACCTGCCGACAACGTTCTGAATATTCGTGTGGAATCAGGAGTTCCGATGCGCTTACGTCAGTTGTGTCTGTTGGCAGTGTTAATGATCGGGGCTACGGCCCACGCTGAAGAAACCTCGAACACCGGCAGTTCCACGCCCCTGTCCTTGAGTGCCGGCAGCCAGATCACCGATTTGCAGCAACGTTTGAAAGAGAGCGAACGCCAGCGCGATGAGCTGAGCAAGCAATTGCAAAGTGCTGACGCCACGCGGGAAAGTACCCAACTGAGTAAACTGCGCCAGGAGAACCAACGCCTGGTCCAGCAACTCAAAGAAGCACAGGGCAGTGCCTTGCCACGCTGGCTTACCGAGCAACAACAATGGTTCGTGACCGGCGGGGCAGTCGCGCTGATCGCCCTGTTATGCGGGATCTTCGCCAGTGGCGGGCACCGGCGCCGTCGACAATGGCTAAATTGAGTGAGTCATGAGCGAGCTGTTACTGATAGATGATGACCAGGAGCTCTGTGAGCTGCTGACCAGTTGGTTGAGCCAGGAAGGTTTCCAGGTGCGCGCCTGCCATGACGGCTTGAGCGCCCGCAAGGCATTGGCCGAAGCCGCCCCGGCGGCCGTGGTGCTCGACGTGATGCTGCC
>NZ_JACARK010000763.1:0-6237 GCF_013386655.1 Pseudomonas sp. K5002
GGCTGGCGCCGCGCCGCCGTTGCTGGGCTGGGTTGCCGTCACTGGCCACGTCAGCGCCGAGCCGTTGCTGCTGGTGCTGATCATCTTCGCCTGGACCCCGCCGCACTTCTGGGCCCTGGCGATTCACCGCAAGGAGGAATACGCCAAGGCCGACATCCCGATGCTGCCCGTGACCCACGGCGAGCACTACACCAAGGTGCATATCCTGCTCTACACCTTCGCCTTGCTGGCGGTCAGCCTGATGCCCTATGTCATCCACATGAGCGGCATGCTGTACCTGGTGTGCGCACTGGTTCTGGGCGGGCGCTTTCTGCAATGGGCCTGGGTGCTGTACCGTGGCAGTCGGCCGCACGCGGCGATCAACACCTTCAAGTACTCTATCTGGTACTTGTTCGCGCTGTTTATCGCCCTGCTCGTAGACCATTACCTATTGTTGAACCTATGACTCGAACTCAAAAAACTGTCTTCATTCTGGTGGCCATTGTCGCGTTGATCATGGGCCTGACCGTCAACAAAGTCCTGAGTGGCAAAGGCCAGGGCGACCCGACGGCCTTGATCGATGCCGGCATCATCCTGCTGCCGCAAAGCCGTCAGTTGCCACCGGTGACCATGACCAACCAGGACGGCCAGCCGGTGGTGGTCAACGAGCTGAAAGGCAAGTGGAGCGTGCTGTTCTTCGGCTACACCTTCTGCCCGGACATCTGTCCGACCACCCTCGCCCAGCTGCGGCAGATCAAGAGCGAGCTGCCCAAAGACGTTGTGGATAAGTTGCAGGTGATTTTGGTCAGCGTTGACCCGAACCGCGATACACCGGCGCAGCTCAAGCAGTACCTGGGCTACTTCGATCCACAGTTCGAGGGCCTGACCGGTGCGAATGTGGACGATGTGCAGAAGGTTTCGAATGCGGTGAGCATTCCGTTTATTCCGGCAGACACCAGCAAGCCCAACTACACCGTCGACCACAGCGGCAACCTCGCGCTGATCGGGCCGGATGGAACGCAACGCGGGTTTATCCGGGCGCCGTTGAACAACCAGAAGCTGGTAGCGCAGTTCCCGGGGTTGTTGCAGCGTAAATAAGCCTGCCGACCATTTTCTGAGCGACACAAATCAAATGTGGGAGCGGGCTTGCTCGCGAAGGCGGTGTGTCAGTCAACAGATGTATCGACTGAACCACCGCCTTCGCGAGCAAGCCCGCTCCCACATTGGTTTGGATCGTTCCCACGCTCTGCGTGGGAATGCCGCACTGGACGCTCTGCGTCCGCTTTTTCGATCGGGGTTTCGGCCTTGGATCAGAACGCCGGCAGGATCGCGCCTTTGTACTTCTCAAGAATGAACGCTTTCACTTCCGGGGTGTGCAGGGCTGCTACCAGCTTCTTCACCGCGTCCGAATCCTTGTTGTCTTCGCGGGTCACCAGGATGTTCACGTAAGGCGAGTCGTTGCCTTCGATCACCAGTGCGTCCTTGGAGGGGTCCAGCTTGGCTTCCAGGGCGTAGTTGGTGTTGATCAGCGCCAGGTCGACCTGGGTCAGCACGCGCGGCAGGGTGGCGGCTTCCAGTTCGCGGAATTTCAGGCCTTTCGGGTTTTCAGTGATGTCCTTGATGGTCGACAGGATGTTGGTCGGGTCCTTCAGGGTGATCAGGTTGTGCTTGGCCAGCAGCAACAGCGCACGGCCGCCGTTGGTGGCGTCGTTCGGGATCACGACGTTGGCGCCGCTTGGCAGGTCTTCCAGCTTCTTGTACTTGCTGGAGTAGGCGCCCAGAGGCTCCAGGTGCACAGCGCCAACGCTCACCAGATGAGTGCCCTTGGCTTTGTTGAACTCATCCAGGTACGGCTGGTGCTGGAAGAAGTTGGCGTCCAGGCGCTTTTCGGCCACCTGTACGTTTGGCTGAACGTAGTCGGTGAAGACTTTGACCTGCAGGTCCACGCCTTCCTTGGCCAGAGCCGGCTTCACGAATTCGAGGATTTCAGCGTGCGGCACCGGGGACGCGGCCACGGTGAGGGTTTCGGCGGCGTGGGCGGAGAACGCGGCAACGGCGGCGAAAGCAACCAGTAGTTTTTTCATTCAACAAGCTCCTTGTTCGGGAATTGGCCGGCTTAACGCCGGCAATAGCCGTTATTTTCGAGAAAAGTGCACCACCAGCTTGTCGCCGACGGTTTGCAGAATTTGTACCAGGATCAGCAGCAGCACCACGGTGACCACCATCACGTCGGTCTGGAAGCGCTGATAACCGAAGCGGATCGCCAAGTCACCCAGGCCACCGGCACCCACTACACCGGCCATGGCCGTGTAGGAAACCAGTGTAATCGCCGTCACCGTAATCGCCGCGAAGATGCCGGGGCGGGCTTCGGGCAGCAACGCGTTGGTAATGATCTGGCGAGTGGTCGCGCCCATGGCCTGGGTCGCTTCGATAATCCCGCGGTCCACTTCACGCAGCGCGGTTTCCACCAGGCGCGCAAAGAACGGCGTGGCACCTACCACCAGTGGCGGAATTGCACCGGCAACACCCAGCGAGGTGCCGGTGATCAGCACCGTGAACGGGATCATTACGATCAACAGGATAATGAACGGCAGCGAACGCAGGATGTTCACCACCAGCGACAACAGCGCATAAACATTCTTTTGTTCGAACAGCTGACGCGGGCTGCACAGGAACAGCAGCACGCCCAACGGCAAGCCCAGCAATACGGTGAACAGCAGCGAGCCGAACAGCATGGTCATGGTGTCGCCGGTGGCGAGCAGGATTTCCGACCAGTCGATGTTCGAGAAAAAGCTCAAGAGGATTTCCATTAGCGCAGCACCTCCATATGGACGTCTGCCGCGGTGAAGGCGGCGAAGGCGGCCTCCATGTCACCGCCGGTGACGGCGAGGGTCAGTTGCCCGTAGGGAATGTCTTTGATGCGGTCGATACGACCGGCGAGGATGCTGTAGTCCACACCCGTGTCGCGGGCGACGGTACCCAGCAGCGGCGCGTAGGTCGCTTCGCCCTGGAACGTCAGGCGCACGATGCGCCCCGGTACATGGGCGAAGTCATCGCGCTGTTCGCCTTCGTCGACTTGCTCGGATTCCTGCACGAAGCGCTTGGTGGTCGGGTGCTTGGGGTGCAGGAATACGTCGGCGACGGTGCCTTGCTCGACGATCACGCCGGCGTCCATCACGGCCACGTGGTCGCACACGCGGCGGATCACGTCCATTTCATGAGTGATCAGCACGATGGTCAGCTTCAGCTCGCGGTTGATCTCGGCCAGCAGTTGCAGGACCGAGGCCGTGGTCTGCGGGTCGAGGGCGCTGGTGGCTTCGTCGCACAGCAGGATTTTCGGCTTGGTGGCCAGTGCGCGGGCGATGCCGACGCGCTGCTTCTGGCCGCCAGACAACTGCGCCGGGTACTTCTTGGCATGGTCGGACAGGCCGACCCGGGCCAGCAATTCGGCCACGCGCAGGTCGATTTCCTTGCGGGAAAGTTCGCCCGCGAGGGTCAGCGGCAGCGCCACGTTGTCGGCAACGGTCTTGGATGCCAGCAGGTTGAAGTGCTGGAAGATCATCCCGACCTGTTGCCGGAAACGGCGCAGGCCGTTGGCGTCGAGGGCGGTGACTTCTTCGTCATCGACCTTGATCTGGCCGCCGCTGGGTTGCTCCAGGCGGTTGATCAGACGCAGCAAAGTACTTTTTCCCGCACCGGAATGGCCGATCAGACCAAACACCTGGCCATTTTCGACGCGCAGGTTGGTGGGATGCAGTGCGGGGATATCCTTACCGGCGACCCGGTAGGTTTTATGGACGTTATGAAACTCGATCACGTAGCGAACCTTGTGGGGCGCATTAAAAAGGGATCAGCGGTTAGCCGGGCGCGCATTTTAGCCTGTCCGTATAGCGTTTCTTAGCATTTATTTCTCATCCGACCAGCGATTTGGCAATAACGCGATCAAAGGTCATAAAAAAGGAACGGTACAAAACCGTGTCAGTCACTACATAAGCAACTCGAAACTCCCAGGTGCCGTGCCTGGGGTTTTGCTCAAGAAGAGCCGGGGATCGCTCTGGCCTACGCAAACGAGGAGTTTTTGTCTGATGAGTACTAAAAAGCCAGTTACCCCGCCCAAGAGCGAACTTGCGGGCACCGACACTCTGGACCGTGGCAACACCAACGCCAAGCTGCAAAGCCTGGAAACATTCCGCTCCGACGCGACGGGCCAGGCGCTGCGCACCAACCAGGGCGTGAAGGTTTCCGATAACCAGAACAGCTTGAAGGTCGGCTCCCGTGGTCCTTCTCTGCTGGAAGACTTCATCATGCGTGAAAAAATCACGCACTTTGACCATGAGCGGATCCCGGAACGCATCGTCCATGCCCGGGGCACCGGTGCCCACGGCTATTTCCAGACCTATGAAAATCATTCGGCGCTGACCAAGGCCGGGTTCCTGCGTAACCCGGAACATAAAACCCCGGTATTTGCGCGCTTTTCCACGGTTCAGGGCCCACGTGGCTCCGGCGATACCGTGCGTGACGTGCGTGGGTTTGCCGTGAAGTTCTTCACCGACGAAGGTAACTTCGACCTGGTGGGCAACAACATGCCGGTGTTTTTCATTCAGGACGCGATCAAGTTTCCTGACTTCGTGCATGCGGTAAAACCTGAGCCCCACAACGAGATTCCTACCGGCGGCTCGGCCCACGATACGTTCTGGGATTTTGTCTCGCTGCAGCCGGAGTCGGCGCACATGGTGATCTGGGCCATGTCTGACCGGGCAATCCCGAAAAGCCTGCGAACCATGCAGGGGTTTGGCGTGCACACCTTCCGCCTGGTGAATGCCGAGGGCAAATCCAACTTCGTCAAATTCCACTGGCGGCCTACCGTCGGCACCTGCTCCCTGGTGTGGGACGAGGCGCAGAAGCTGGCGGGCAAAGACACGGACTTCCACCGTCGTGACCTGTGGGAATCCATTGAAAGTGGCGATTACCCGGAATGGGAATTGGGCGTGCAGATCATCGCCGAAGAAGACGAGCATAAGTTCGACTTCGATATTCTCGACCCGACCAAGCTGATCCCCGAAGAGCTGGTGCCCATCACGCCGCTGGGCAAAATGGTGCTCAACCGCAACCCGGACAACTACTTTGCCGAGACCGAGCAAGTGGCGTTCTGCCCGGGGCATATCGTGCCGGGCATCGACTTCTCCAATGACCCGCTGCTGCAAGGCCGTCTGTTTTCCTACACCGATACGCAGATCAGCCGACTCGGCGGGCCGAACTTTCACGAGTTGCCGATCAACCGTCCGGTAGCGCCGTTCCATAACGGCCAGCGCGATGCCATGCACCGCACCACCATCGACAAGGGCCGCGCGTCCTACGAGCCGAACTCGATTGATGGCGGCTGGCCGAAAGAAACTCCGCCTGCGGCGCAGGACGGTGGTTTTGAGACGTATCCGGAGCGCATTGATGCCCACAAAATCCGTGAGCGCAGCGAGTCGTTCGGTGATCACTTCTCCCAGGCGCGCTTGTTTTTCCGCAGCATGAGCAAGCACGAGCAGGAGCACATCATCGCCGCCTACAGCTTTGAACTGGGCAAGGTGGAGCGTGAGTTTATTCGCGCTCGCCAGGTGAATGAGATCCTCGCCAACATCGACTTGGAACTGGCCAAGCGTGTGGCGCAGAACCTGGGCTTGCCAGGACCGACTAAAGGTACGGTGCCAGAGCGCAAGACGTCTCCGGAACGCTCGCCAGCGTTGAGCCAGGCCAATTTGCTGTCGGGTGATATCAAGACCCGCAAGGTGGCGATTCTGGCGGCGAACGGTGTTGATGGTGCGGCGATTTATGCCTTGAAGAAGGCGCTTGAGGCCGCAGGTGCGCATGCGAAGTTGCTGGGGCCTACCTCGGCGCCGGTAACGACGGCGGATGGCAAGAGCCTACCGGTGGATGCTTCCATGGAAGGCTTGCCTTCGGTGGCGTTCGATGCGGTGTTTGTGCCGGGTGGCGCCAAGTCGGTTCAGGCGTTGAGCGCTGATGGTGTGGCGTTGCATTACCTGCTGGAGGCGTACAAGCACCTCAAGGCAATTGCCCTGGCCGGTGAGGCGAAGCAGTTGCTGGATGTGCTGAAGCTTGAGGCGGATGCGGGCTTGATTGTGGGCGGCGACGCGAAGGCGTTTAAGGCGTTCTTTGCGGCGATTGCCCAGCATCGGGTCTGGGATCGGGAGCCGAAGGCTAAAGCTGTTCCGGCTTAAGGTATCGGTCGTTTGTTAGATCGCCTTCGCG
>NZ_JACARK010000764.1:0-5629 GCF_013386655.1 Pseudomonas sp. K5002
GGCTGTTTCATTGCCGCCTACAGCGTGACAGACGGCATCGGCGCGCGCCTGTCGGGTGCGCCGATGGCCTACACGGTGTGGATGTGCGCCTTGTGGGGCGTGTTGATGCCGGCGGTGTATATCGGCCTGCGGGGCCCGAAAAGTCTGTTCAGCCTGCGGCCCGGGTTTTTCACGGCCTTCGCCGGTGGGCTGGTGTCGCTCCTGGCCTACGGAATCATTATCTATGCCATGGCCGGTGCGCCCATGGGCGCGGTCTCGGCCTTGCGCGAGACCAGCGTGCTGTTTGCGGCACTGATCGGCTATTTCTTCCTGGGCGAGACACTGACGGTCCGCAAGGTGCTGGCGTGCGTGGTGATTGCCACGGGCACCATCCTGATCGGCTGACAGCAGGCAAAGCATTTTCCACCACCACATGAAGGTTCGCGCAATGGATACCGTCCCGCAGGCACCGCTGATTCTGATAACAGGTGGAAGTCGTGGCGTTGGCGCCGCCACCGCGCGGCTGGCCGCCGCACAAGGTTATGACGTGGCGATCAGCTTCGTTTCCGATGAGTCTGCCGCCCTCGCGGTGGTGGCGGATGTAGAAGCGGCAGGGCGCCGGGCGTTGGCTGTACGCGCGGACAGCGCAGACCCGGAGCAGGTCGTCCAGTTATTTGCGGCGATAGATCGGGCGTTCGGGCGCATCGATGTGCTGGTTAACAACGCCGGGATCAACGCATTGCAGTCCCGGGTCGAAGACTTGCCGTTCGAGCGGATGCAGCGGATTTTCGCGGTCAACGCGATCGGGCCGATGCTGTGTGCCCAGCAAGCGGTGAAGCGCATGTCGTTTCGTCACCAGGGGCGGGGTGGTGCCGTGATCAATATCTCGTCGGCATCCGCCCGGCTGGGCAGCCCCAACGAATATGTCGACTATGCCGCATCAAAGGGTGCTCTCGAGACCTTCACCATCGGGTTTGCCAAGGAAGTGGCCAGGGAGGGAATACGCGTCAACTGCATCCGCCCCGGGCATATCTACACCGACATTCACGCCAGTGGCGGGGAGCCAGGGCGGGTTGATCGCGTGAAGGATTCGATCCCCATGGGCCGCGGCGGCCAGCCTGAAGAAGTGGCTCGGGCGATCCTGTGGCTGGCAGGCGCCGAGGCGTCCTTCATCACCGGTACGTTCCTGGATGTCACCGGCGGGAAATGAGCAGCAGGGCGTGGCCTACCGAGGTTTCCCTCGGTAGGCCGCGCCCGGCAGGCATGCACTGGGTCAGCTGTTGAGCCTGACTTGCTCCTTCGCCAGCTTCACCACATTGTCCAGGGTAAAGCCGAACTTGGCCTGCAACTTGGACAGCGGTGCCGAGGCGCCAAAGCTGTTCATCACCACCTTGGCCCCGGTTTGCCCCACGTAGCGGTCCCAACCCAATGGGCCGGCCTGTTCCACCACCAGTCGTGCCTTCACTGCGGGTGGCAGCACGCTGTCGCGGTAGGCCTGGTCCTGTTCTTCGAACAGTTCCCAGCTCGGCATCGACACCACTTGCGCCGCCACGCCCTCGGCCTTCAGTTGCTCATAGGCTTCCACCGCCAGGCTGACTTCACTGCCGGTGGCCATCAGGATCACCTGGGGCTTATCGGCGCCGGCCAGCACATAAGCACCACGGGATGTACCCGTCGCCGCTGCGTATTTCGTGCGGTCCAGGGTCGGCAGGTTCTGCCGCGACAGCACCACGCAGGTTGGCCGATGGGGCTGGGCCAGGGCGATCTTCCAGGCTTCCAGGGTTTCATTCGCGTCGCCTGGGCGCAGGGTCAGCAAACCCGGCGTCGCCCGCAACTGGGTCAGGTGTTCGATGGGCTGGTGAGTGGGGCCGTCTTCGCCGACACCAATCGAGTCATGGGTAAACACGAACACCACCGGCAGCTCCATGATTGCCGCGAGGCGAATCGGCGGCTTCATGTAGTCGCTGAACACCAGGAAGGTCGAGGTGTAGGGCCGCAGGTATGACAGCGCCATGCCGTTGGCAATCGCGCCCATGGCATGTTCACGAATGCCGAAGTGCAGGTTGCGCCCGCCGTAGTTCTCGGCGCTGAAGCGCCCGGCGTCGTCGAACGTCAGGTTGGTCTTGGTGGACGGCGACAAGTCGGCCGAGCCCCCCAGCAGCCATGGGATCTGCTTGGCAAACGCATTCAACACCTCGCCACCGGCGGCACGGCTGGCGACGCCTTTGGCATCAGTGGCAAAGCTCGGCAGTTGCTCCTGCCAATGCTCGGGCATCTCGCCGGCACGCATGCGGCGCAGTTCATCGGCCAGTTCCGGTTCGTACTGTTCGAGGTGGGACAGGGTCTCAGTCCATTGCTCATACAGCGGCTTGCTGCGCTTGAGCAGTGCATCCCGCAGGACCGTGCGCGCTTCATCCGGCACCAGGAAGCTTGAGTCTTCGGGCCAGCCGTACGCGGCTTTGGTCAGGCGGATTTCTTCTTCGCCCAAAGGCTCGCCATGGGCCGACGCGGTGTTGTGCTTGTGGGGCGAGCCATAGCCAATCACGCTGTCGACCACGATCAGGGTCGGTGCCCCGGTGTTTTTCTGGAAGGTGCTCAGCGCGTCGCTCAGGGCCAGCAGGTTGTTCGCATCGGTGACGTGCAAAGTATGCCAGCCATAGGCCTGGAAACGCTTGATCACGTCTTCGCTGAAGGCCAGTTCAGTGTGGCCTTCGATGCTGATGGTGTTGTTGTCGTAGATCCAGCACAGGTTCTCCAGCTTCAAGTGCCCGGCGATGGACGCGGCTTCGCTGCTGATGCCTTCCATCATGTCCCCGTCGCCGCACAGGGTGTAGACGTTGTAGTCGAACAGCACCTGGTCGTCACGGTTGAAACGCTTGGCCAGCCAACGCTCGGCCATGGCCATGCCGACGCTGTTGGCGCACCCCTGGCCGAGGGGGCCGGTGGTGGTTTCCACACCGGTGGTCATGCGGTATTCGGGGTGGCCGGGGGTTTTGGAGCTCATCTGCCGGAACTGCTTGATGTCGTCCAGGCTGATGGCCGGTTGGCCGGAGCGCTTGCCGTGGGCATCAATCTCCACCACACCGGCCAGGTGCAGCAGCGAATACAACAGCATCGAGGCATGGCCCACCGACAATACGAAACGGTCACGGTTGGGCCAGTCGGGGTGCTCGGGGTGATAACGCAGGAAGCGGCTCCACAAGGTGTAACCGACGGGCGCCAGGCCCATGGGCGTGCCGGGGTGGCCGGAGTTGGCCTTTTGCACAGCGTCCATGGCGAGGGTACGAATGGTGTTGATGCACTGGGTGTCGACAGCGTTGGCAGCGTGATTCATGGAACCTGTTCTCCATCGGGTGACGATCTACAGTGGAGGGCAGCGTGCGCCAAAGGTTTTATGAAATCGTCTGCCCCGCGACGAACGGGGACGCAAACGCGACAGGTTGATCTCAAACATGACAAGAGCCCGCCGGATGGGCTAGCTTCAAGGGGTATTCAGTCAATGATCAACTTGCGGAGGTACTCCATGCCAGTGAAACACGACCTGTATCAGGACCTGGGTTTGAGCAAGGAAGCTATTCATGAACGCAGGGCGAGCGATAACCGATTGGATTCGCTGCTCCACCAATACGACAGCGCCGACAAGGAGGTGCTGGAGCTTGAGTCCTCAAGCGGCGGTGACGAGGAGCTGGAGAAGCTGAAGAAGAAACGCCTGTTGATCAAAGACAAGATCGTCGAGCAACTGGAGAAAGCGACGGCCAAGTAGAAGATTTGTTCAGAATTGCCCGAAAGACAGCAGCACCGCCGCTGCCTATCATGCCAACCGTTCGCCCGGCACTGGGGCTCTTAGACGGCGCATGGAATGCGCTGTGGCCGGGCGAACTCTCTCTTTCAAGCCAGCAGCGCGCGCTTGCATTCGTCAATCGAGCGCTGCTGGGTTTCACCGTACAACTTCAACTCGTCGATAGTCTGGCGACCCAGGGCCTTTTCAAACTCGGCCTGGTTGGAGTTGGCCGCGTAGTGACTCTGCGCCGCATCCCCCAGGTTCGACTGGAAAATCCCCGCCGCACTCACCGGCAGAAAATCTTCGTACACCAACGGCTCCACGTCCACGTGGCCGGCGGCGATCAGTTCGTCCAGGGTTTTAAACTTGTCCTGGGCGGTCAAGCCTTTCTCGGTTACGAAATAGCGGAAGTACGCTAGCTCCTGCTCACGCATCTGCTGGTAATTATCGGGAAACGCCTGGAAGTGCTGCTCCATCAATTCGGTGTAGCGCCCGGCATTGGCCTCATTCGGAAACGCGCCCAATTCATCCCGCGCGGCATTCAGCAATTGGTCGTACAGCGCGCGGCCCTTGGGGGTCAGCGCCACGCCGCGTTGTTCGATTTCACCAAAGCGCGCGCTGTGGCTGCCCTTGGCATCGGTAAAGGCAATGGCTTCATCCAGGGCCTTGAAGCTGGTCTGGCGCAGCAGTATCGGGCACTGGCGGCGGGGCGGGCCTTCGATCACCGCCTTGGGGGTGATGCCTTTGCCGGGCATTGCCGCCTGCACCTGGTCAATGTCCAGGGTGCGCGGTGTCAGGTGGTTGATGTGCGGGCCCTTGAAGGCGACCACGTCGGCGATCAGCCGGTGCTGGTCGCTCAGTTGCTGGTATTGCGCGGCCGTGACGGTGGCGGTGTGGTGCCAGCGGAAGGTTTCCAGGGCTTGCTGGATAAACTCTTCGGCATGGGCGGCATCGAGGCCGCCGTCGGCTTCGGCTTGTTGGATCAACTCAAGGGCGCGTGGGGTGAAGATCGAACGCTTGGCCAGGGCTGACTGGGCGAAGGCCCGCAGTTCCGGGTTTTCGATCAGCTCCAGGCGCAGCAGCGAAGTGAACACCCGGAAGGGGCTGGTTTGCAGGGCGCTTTCATGCACGGCGCGAAAGGCGGTGGAGTGCACCGGTACCCCGGCCGGCGTGAGGTCGTAATAGCCCACCGGCTGCATGCCCATCACCGCGAACAGGCGGCTGATGGTGGCCAGTTCTTCAGCGGTGCCCAGGCGGATGGCGCCGTGGCGCTCCCTGTCCAGACGCTGGATTTCCCCGGTGCGTTGCAGTTGATGAGCCAGCGCGGTGTCGGTTTCCAGCACCCGGGCATTGGTCTCGGCCACCAGTTCCATCAGTGCGCCATACAGCGGCACTTCATCGCGGTACATGTCGGACATGGCCTTGGAGAAGCCTTTGCGAATCTCGTCAGGGCTGACTGGGCGGGCGGCGGGCATAGAAAAATTCCTGGCGGCTATAGAGAGGAAAGGCACGGTTGCCTGATTTTGTTGGGCCTGCCGACGCCTTGCAAACGAAGATTCCTCTGGACTTCATTCTGCAAATGAATGAGCTGGATGACGTCAGCTTCACGTGCATCTCACCGTCGAAGGGCTCTACACTGGCCGTCACCTCTGAACGCGACGGAAGACTCGATGACGGCACAGCCTGCGACGAACATTCTGGAAACGATTGAAGGCCAGCGCCTGGCCAAGCCTGACGGCGAGCGCTGGCGTGACTGGGGCCCCTACCTGAGCGAGCGGCAATGGGGCACGGTGCGCGAAGACTACAGCGCCGACGGCGATGCCTGGCGCTACTTCCCCCACGAACATGCCCGCAGCCGCGCCTACCGCT
>NZ_JACARK010000765.1:0-10719 GCF_013386655.1 Pseudomonas sp. K5002
CCGCGCGGGCGCACAGGCGACCGGCCAGGAACTCCGCCTGCCGCTTGGCCACCGAACGCTGGATGCTCGCGGGTGGCGGCACGGCGCTGCGCTGGAAATCGCCGATGGCCAGCAGGGCCGGGTCAAAACGGGTGCTCAGCAAGACCGTGCCGGGCAAGGCATCGGGCAACGGCCAATGGGCGTCAAGTGGGGTGCAGCAGGCGGGTAGGGAATTCATGCCGGGTATTTTGCCGAGTTGCAGGGCCGCTGGATAGCCTGCGGCCGGGGATACGTAAATAACTCTTTACACAGTAGCCGGCCTCGGTTCAGCCCAGGTTCAGAGAGTGTTCAGGGGGAGTTCAGGGGCGTCTGCGTAGTCTGGCCCCGTACCCAAAGCCCAAGCGTATGAGGTAGCACCATGACTGCGATCAAGAAGCTGATGTTGGCCTTAACCATGCTCAGCGCCACCGCTGGCGTCCAGGCCTCTGATTCGAGTTTCGCGGGTTTCTCCAAGGAGAAGAGCAAAAAACCCTACAGCCTTCTCCAGCGGGTGAGCTTTGAGGATGCCGGTGAACAGGCAGCTCCATGGGGCCAGTCCCTGGGCCAGCACACCCCGCAGTCAGACTATCGCGTGGGCAACGAAAACCTGTCAGGTCACTTCAACGGCAGTAAATTGCGCCAGCAAGACCTGCAGGGCCGCTATGATATACCCCAGTTGGAAAGTTGATTTGCCTTGGAGAGCTTTATGAAATTGCTGGTTGTCGAAGATGAGGCGTTGCTGCGCCATCACCTGTTGACCCGCCTTACCGACAGCGGTCACGTGGTCGAGGCCGTCGCCAATGCCGAAGAGGCGCTGTACCAGACCGGGCAATTCAACCACGACCTGGCGATCATCGATTTGGGCCTGCCCGGCATGGGCGGCCTGGACCTGATCCGCCAATTGCGCGCCCAGGCCAAGACCTTCCCGATCCTGATCCTGACCGCCCGTGGCAACTGGCAGGACAAGGTTGAAGGCCTGGCAGCAGGTGCCGACGACTACGTGGTCAAGCCGTTCCAGTTCGAAGAGCTGGAAGCGCGGATGAACGCACTGTTGCGCCGCTCCAGCGGATTCACCCAATCCACCATCGTCGCCGGGCCGTTGCTGCTGGACCTCAATCGCAAGCAGGCGTCCCTCGACGAACAGCCACTGGCGCTGACCGCCTACGAATACCGCATCCTCGAATACCTGATGCGGCATCACCAGCAAGTGGTCGCCAAGGACCGCCTGATGGAACAGCTCTACCCCGATGACGACGAGCGTGATCCGAACGTAATCGAAGTGCTGGTGGGCCGCCTGCGCCGCAAGCTGGAAGGCCCGGCGGGTTTCAAACCGATCGACACCGTGCGTGGCCTGGGCTACCTGTTCAATGAGCGCTGCCGTTGATTCGCTCGCTACGTGTACGTTTGATGCTCGCGGCCACCATCCTGGCCGTGCTGTTTATGCTGGCCTTGTTGCCGGCCATGCAGGGCGCCTTCAGCCTGGCCCTGCAGGACTCCATCGAGCAGCGCCTGGCGTCGGATGTCACGACGCTGATTTCGGCTGCCCGGGTTGAAAACAATCGCCTGCTGATGCCCGCGCAGCTGCCGGACGAGCGTTTCAACCTCACCGACAGCCGCCTGCTGGGCTACATCTATGACCGCGAAGGCCATCTGGTCTGGCGGTCGCGCGCCACACAGGAAGAGAACATCAACTACAAGCCGCGCTATGACGGGCGCGGCAACGAATTTGCGCGGATCCGCGAGGCCAACGGCCAGGAATTTTTTGTCTATGACGTCGAGGTCAAGCTGCTGGGCGGCAAGAGCGCGGCGTTCAGTATTGTCGCCCTGCAACCGGTGCGCGAATACCAACTGACCCTCGAAGGCCTGCGGGAAAACCTCTACCTGGGCTTCGGCGCCGCCTTGCTGGTGCTGCTGACCCTGTTGTGGCTGGGCCTGACCTGGGGCCTGCAGGCGCTGCGCCGGCTGAGCCAGGAACTGGATGAAATCGAAGGCGGTACCCGGGAAAGCCTCAGCGAGCAACACCCGCGCGAGCTGCTGCGCCTGACCGGCTCCCTGAACCGGTTGCTCCACAGCGAGCGGGAGCAACGCACCCGTTACCGCGATTCCCTGGATGACCTGGCCCACAGCCTGAAAACCCCGTTGGCGGTGTTGCAAGGCGTGAGTGAAGACATGGCCCAGCGGCCCGAAGATCGGGACCAGGCCTGGGTACTGCAATCGCAGATCGAACGCATGAGCCAGCAGATCAGCTACCAATTGCAGCGTGCCAGCCTGCGTAAAAGCGGCCTGGTGCGCCACCAGGTGCGGCTGGAGCCGGTGCTGCAAAGCCTGTGCGACACGCTGGACAAGGTTTATCGCGATAAGGGCGTGAAGGTCGCCTTTGAATTGCCGGACGAATGCGACGTGCCGATCGAGAAGGGCGCCTTGCTGGAACTGCTCGGCAACCTGCTGGAGAACGCCTATCGCCTGTGCCTGAGCGAAGTGCGCATCACCTTGCAGGAAAGCCTGGAGGGCACCGAGTTGTGCATCGAAGACGATGGCCCCGGCGTACCGCCGGACCAGCGTGCGCGCATCCTGCAGCGGGGCGAGCGGCTCGACCGCCAGCATCCGGGGCAGGGGATTGGCCTGGCGGTGGTCAAGGACATCATTGAAAGCTATGGCGCCCGGCTGACCCTTGGGGATTCACCGCTGGGTGGGGCTGCGTTCAAGATCCACTTCCCGGCCGTGTGATCTTTATGGCTGCACCGGCCTCATCGCAGGCAAGCCAGCTCCCACATTGTGACTGTGTTCACAAATCAAACTGTGGGAGCCGGGCTTGCCCGCGATGAGGCGGGTACTGGCAACGCTTATCTAACTCTCTTGTGCTCTATAGGCCCCCGGCGTCAACCCGGTCCACTTCTTGAACGCCCGATGAAACGCCGACGGTTCGGAAAACCCCAGCTGCTCGGCGATCTCCTGCAACGACAAATCCGCCCGCCCCAAATGATAGATCGCAATGTCCCGGCGCAACTCATCCTTGAGCGCCTGAAAGCTGGTGCCTTCCTCCCGCAAATGCCGACGCAGGGTCTGCGGGCTGATATGCAGGTGCTGGGCGACGGCTTCGAGGTCGGGCCAGGGCGTGCGGTCGCGGCTCAATAGGCGGCGCAACTGGCTGCTCAGGCTGTCGCCTTCATCCGGCCGCGACAGCAGGTCGGCCGGGGAGCGTTCGAGGAAATGCTTGAGGGTGCGCTCGTCCTGCAACAACGGCAGGCTCAGGTAGCGGCTGGGGAACACCAGGCTGCTGGTGGGCGCCGCGAATACCTGTGGGCAGGGGAACAGCAAGTCGTACTCACCGGCGTGGGGCGGCGTCGGGTAGCTGAAGGTGGCCTGGTGCAGGCGGATGCGCTGGCCAATCAGCCAACTGCCGAGGCGGTGCCAGATCACCAGCAGGCATTCGCTGAGGAAGTGATCCGGGTCCCAGAGTTGCGAATCGTCCAGGCTCAGGCGGGCCATTTCCCCTTCACGTGTCAGACGCCAGCGCGGACCCTGCGGGAATAGGCTATAAAATAATAAGCCGCGTTCCAGAGCCTTCTCCAGGGTGCGGCAGTGAATCAGCGCGTGGCACATCATAGCGAAGGTGCCGCGCTTGCTCGGGCCTTCGGCGAAGCCCAGGTATTCGTCATCCAGCGCCAGCCACAGCATTTGCAACAACTGGGTGAATTGCTCGGGGGCGATGCGGGCGCGGGGCTCGCTCAGCAGTTCCGCAGTGATGCCGACCTGCTGCAGCAGGCCCGAATAATCGTAGCCGGCCCGGCGAGCACCGCCGAGAGCGGCTCGGGCGTAGTGACTGGCGATGGTTCGTTCACGCATGAGGGGCCTCGTCCATTGAGTGGCGGATGTTAGCCACCCCGGGCGGGTGCAACAAGGCGGATATCCGCCAAATTGTAGGACGAGATCAGGTGAGCAGGCGGAAATCCGCCACTGTCTGTAGGCATAACCTTAAGCTGGAAATCGCCCGAGCGCTGATGTCTAAAGGCCTTCAGGGAGTTTCAGCAGAAGTGGCACGACGCTTGCGATACAGAGCGCAGGGAGACCGCCTCGAGCAGGCTCTCAAACAACAAATCCCTCCAGTGCAGGAGGGTTCGCAATTCAAGTGTCGTGGGCAATGGCGG
Source organism: Pseudomonas sp. K5002 (assembly GCF_013386655.1). Taxonomy (NCBI): domain Bacteria; kingdom Pseudomonadati; phylum Pseudomonadota; class Gammaproteobacteria; order Pseudomonadales; family Pseudomonadaceae; genus Pseudomonas; species Pseudomonas sp. K5002. The sequence continues at coordinate 4,167 of NZ_JACARK010000765.1, forward strand.
ATATTTGCCACACGGGACGATTGAGGAACTTTGCAATGACGACTCGTCAGCCACTGTACAAATCCCTGTATTTCCAGGTGATCGTTGCAATCGTTATCGGTATTTTGCTCGGTCACTTCTACCCGCAGACCGGCGTGGCCCTCAAGCCACTGGGTGACGGCTTCATCAAGCTGATCAAAATGGTCATCGCCCCGATCATCTTCTGCACCGTTGTCAGCGGCATCGCTGGCATGCAAAGCATGAAATCGGTCGGCAAGACCGGCGGCTACGCGCTGCTGTACTTCGAAATCGTCTCCACCATCGCCCTGCTGATCGGCCTGGTCGTGGTCAACGTCGTGCAACCGGGCGCCGGCATGCATATCGACGTGGCTACCCTGGACGCCTCCAAAGTCGCGGCCTACGTGACTGCCGGTGCCGACCAGAGCATCGTTGGCTTCCTGCTGAACGTGATCCCGAACACCATCGTTGGCGCGTTCGCTACCGGTGACATCCTGCAAGTGCTGATGTTCTCGGTGATCTTCGGTTTCGCCCTGCACCGCCTGGGTGCCTACGGCAAGCCGGTGCTGGACTTCATCGATCGTTTCGCCCACGTGATGTTCAACATCATCAACATGATCATGAAGCTCGCGCCACTCGGTGCCCTGGGCGCCATGGCGTTCACCATCGGTGCCTACGGCGTAGGTTCGCTGGTGCAGCTCGGTCAGCTGATGATCTGCTTCTACATCACCTGCATCCTGTTCGTGGTGCTGGTATTGGGCGCCATCTGCCGCGCACACGGCTTCAGCGTCCTGAAACTGATCCGCTACATCCGTGAAGAACTGCTGATCGTACTGGGTACTTCCTCGTCCGAATCCGCACTGCCACGCATGCTGATCAAGATGGAACGCCTGGGCGCCAAGAAGTCGGTAGTCGGCCTGGTTATCCCGACTGGCTACTCCTTCAACCTGGACGGTACTTCGATCTACCTGACCATGGCTGCCGTGTTCATCGCCCAGGCGACTGACACCCACATGGACATCACCCACCAGATCACCCTGTTGCTGGTACTGCTGCTGTCGTCCAAGGGCGCTGCTGGCGTGACCGGTAGTGGCTTCATCGTACTGGCCGCTACCCTGTCGGCTGTTGGCCACCTGCCGGTTGCCGGCCTGGCGCTGATCCTGGGTATCGACCGCTTCATGTCCGAAGCCCGCGCACTGACCAACCTGGTTGGCAACGCTGTTGCAACCCTGGTTGTGGCCAAGTGGGTCAAGGAACTGGACGAAGACAAGCTGAAAGTCGAACTGGCTTCCGGTGGTCGCGGTATCTCCGACACCCGTGAAGAAGACGACCTGGGCGTGGCCGAAGGCCCGGCTCCAACCGCCGTCAAGTAAGGCTGCAGCGTTTGTGAAAAACCCATCTTCGGATGGGTTTTTTTATGCCTTCGGGAAGCATCAGTCACTTCGGATGATGGTTTATGTGATTGCCGCCGACCGCCGGGTTTGCCTACTCTGTGGCCAATCGAATCGGAATCGGAGTCCGCATGTCAGGTCCCTTGGCGTCCCTCAAAGTACTGGATTTCTCCACCTTGCTGCCGGGGCCGTTCGCCTCGTTGCTGCTGGCCGACATGGGCGCCGAGGTGTTGCGCATCGAATCCCCCACACGGATGGACCTGCTGCGAGTACTGCCGCCCCATGACCAGGGCGTGTCGGCCAGCCATGCCTATCTGAACCGCAACAAACGCAGCCTGGCCCTGGACCTCAAACAGGCCGAGGCGGTGGCGATCGTGCGGCAACTGGTGGCGGACTACGACATCGTCCTCGAGCAATTCCGTCCCGGGGTCATGGAGCGCCTGGGCCTGGGTTACGAGGCGTTGAAGGCGATCAACCCAAAGCTGATCTACGTCTCCATCACCGGCTACGGCCAGACCGGCCCCTACAAGGATCGCGCCGGCCATGACATCAATTATCTGGCCCTGGCAGGCATTGCCAGCTACACCGGGCGCCAGGACAGCGGGCCGTTGCCCTTGGGTGTGCAGTTGGCGGATGTGGGGGGCGGCTCGTTGCACGCGGTGATCGGTTTGCTGGCGGCGGTGATTGCCCGGCAGCACAGTGGGGTGGGGCAATACCTGGACGTGAGCATGACCGACTGCGCCTTCAGCCTGAATGCCATGGCCGGTGCCGGTTACCTGGCGTGCGGCGTGGAGCCGGCATGGGAGAACCAGGTGCTCAATGGCGGCAGTTTCTATGACTATTACCGATCGCGGGAAGGACGCTGGTTGTCGGTGGGCAGTCTGGAGCCGGCGTTTATGCAGCAGTTGTGTACGGCGCTTGGCTGCCCTGAATTGGCGGCAATGGGCCTATCGCCCAAACCCGAGCAGCAGAAAGCCCTCAAGCTGGCGCTGCAGGTCGAGTTCGAGAAACGCAGCTTTGATGAGCTGTGTGAGCTGTTTGCCGGGATTGATGCGTGTGTCGAGCCGGTGCTGAATCTGAGCGAGGCCGTTGAACACCCGCAGTTGAAAGCCCGGGAGCTGGTCAGCCAGGTGCCGCGGGGCGATGGTTCCAGCCAGGCGCAAATGGCCTGCCCGCTGAAGTTTTCCGAGGGCTTGCCGGCGGCCAGGCATATCGGGGCGGCATTGGGCGCTCACAGCGATGAGGTGTTGGCGGAGTTGGGATTCAGTGCTCAGCAGATAGATGATTTGCGGCGTGCCAAGGTGATTCAGTAGCGCCTGGGCCGGCCCCTTCGCGAGCAAGCCCGCTCCCACATTCAACCGAGTTCCATCGTTGGAATGCGATCAAATGTGGGAGCGGGCTTGCTCGCGAAGAGGGCCATACAAGCACCACAAACCTCACTCGACGCGGGTTTCCCCGGTAAACACCAAAGTCTGCCGACACCTGCGGCACAAATACCGCCGCCCCTGGGCCACCAACCCGTGACGCTGGGGCGAAAACGGGAAGTCACTGTCGGCACACGGACAGCGGTAGATATACCGCGTGACGCGCCGCCGCTGGATTTCATAGGTGTGGCAGCGGTCCGGCGGCAGTTCGTAAACCCCACGCATGATCAACTGCCATTCCTCGCCATGGGGCTGGATGCGCTCGCCGAACAATTGGTGGGCAATCAGGTGGGCCACTTCATGGGCGACTGTCTGTTTAAGGAAGTGTTGGCTGTTTTCACGGTAGAGCTGCGGGTTGAAGCGCAGCAGGTTCTCGTGCAAATGCGCGACACCGGCCTTCTGGCCCCGCAGCTTGAGGCTGACCTGGGGGCGTTTGAAGCTTCGTTTGAAAAAGGATTCGGCTTGCAGGAAACAATCTTCGACGCGGGTATTGAGTTGCTCGGGCATGCTGTACATATCTCCAGAGACGTCCAGTATGCCGCAAACAAGGGTGTATCCGAATCTGTCAGGCGCCGAATGGTCATGCATAACGCACAAAGCCACCTTGCGGTGGCTTTTCCTGCGGGTAAACCGCGTCAGTTGGTGTAGATCGGGCCTACGCCCAGCCCCCAGACGATCACGGTAAAGGCCATGATCGCCACCAGCACCACCAGGCCTACCGCCAGTACCGAGCTGGAAAACAGGAAGCCCTCGTCCGGGTGGATGTTCATGAAGGTCGGCAGCCCCACGTACAGCAGATACACCGTGTAGCAAATGGCCGCCGTGCCCACCACCATGCCCAGCCACATATGCGGGTACAGCGCCGCCAGCCCGCCGATAAACAGCGGTGTCGCGGTGTAGGTGGCAAACGCCACGCAGCGCGCCATGCTGGGGTTGGCGTCATAGGTGCGGGCCATCCAGTGAATGAACGCGCCCATCACCGCCACGCCGCCGAGCATCGCCGCGTAGGACATGAGGGTCATCCACAACGCGCTTTCCACCGTCAGCATCACCGGGGCGCGGCTGCCGATAACCCAACCCACCTGAGTGGTACCGATAAAGGCTGAGACAGCGGGGATGGCCGCGAGAATCAGCGTGTGGGTGAGGTACATGTGGCCGATGCTTTCTTCTTTATCGCCACGAATTTCCCGCCATTCCTGATCGGGGTGGGTGAAAAGTCCCACGACGTGATGGATCATGCCAGTCACTCCTGTCGTTATTACCATCGCCCCCCAGCGGAGCGCCCACGGGCCAATAGGCCTGAAAGGTCTGGATATATGTGCGACCTTATGTCGCAGTATAGGAAGTGATGACCGGAAAAAGTGTGGGGCTTTAGAGCAAATTGCGCTGTAAACATTGGGCTTAATCGCGGCGGGGTCTGTTGATTGGAATGCGGTCAACTGTGGGAGCGGGCTTGCTCGCGAATGCGGTGGGTCAGCTAAACACCTGGCGAATGACACTTCGCGTTCGCGAGCAAGCCCGCTCCCACATTGGAACTCGGTCGTCCATCCCGGTAAAATACCCGGCTTTTCGTCACACACCTTTCGCGGATCCAAGCGCCATGGGCACTCTTACGGTCAACCAGAACAAACTGCAAAAACGCCTGCGTCGCCTGGCCGGCGAGGCAGTCGCCGATTTCAATATGATCGAAGAGGGCGACAAGGTCATGGTCTGCCTGTCCGGCGGCAAGGACAGCTACACCATGCTCGACGTGCTGATGCACCTGCAAAAGGTCGCGCCGATCAAGTTCGACATCGTTGCCGTGAACATGGACCAGAAGCAGCCGGGTTTTCCCGAGCATGTACTGCCGGCCTACCTCAAGGAATTGGGGATCGAGTACCACATCGTCGAGAAAGACACCTATTCGGTGGTCAAGGAGCTGGTCCCGGAAGGCAAGACCACCTGCTCGCTGTGCTCGCGCCTGCGCCGTGGCACGCTCTATACGTTTGCCGACGAAATCGGCGCGACCAAGATGGCCCTCGGTCATCACCGCGATGACATCGTCGAAACCTTCTTCCTCAACATGTTCTTCAACGGCAGCCTCAAGGCCATGCCGCCCAAGCTGCGGGCCGATGACGGGCGCAACGTGGTGATCCGCCCACTGGCGTACTGCCATGAGAAGGACATCCAGGCCTACTCCGACCTCAAGCAATTCCCGATCATCCCGTGCAACCTCTGCGGCTCCCAGGAAAACCTGCAGCGCCAGGTGGTCAAGGACATGCTCCAGGATTGGGACCGCAAGACCCCGGGCCGCGTCGACAGCATCTTCCGCAGCTTGCAGAACGTGCAGCCGTCGCAGTTGGCCGACCGTAACCTGTTCGACTTCACCAGCCTGCGTATCGACGAAAGTGCGGCGTCGCGCTTCGTCAACGTAGTGAACCTCTGAGTGTTTTCACCGCTCTGACAGACGGCGCTCCTGGGCGCCGTTTTCATTTCAATCCTTAGGAGAGGGCATGCGCGATTACAAGTGGCTGCACGAATATTGTCTGAACCGGTTTGGTTCGGCGGCCGAGCTGGAAGCCCACCTGCCTGTGCCCCTGACCCCGGCGAAACTGCGCAAGATCAGCGATGACCGCTACCTGTCGACCCTGTCGCTGCGGGTGTTTCGTGCCGGCCTGAAGCACAGCGTGGTGGACGCCAAGTGGCCGGCCTTCGAGCAGGTGTTCTTTGGGTTTGACCCGGAAAAAGTCGTACTCATGGGCGCCGAGCACCTGGAGCGGCTGATGCAGGACACGCGCATCATCCGTCACCTGGGCAAGCTCAAGAGCGTGCCGCGCAATGCGCAGATGATTCTGGATATCGAGAAGGAAAAAGGCAGCTTCGGCGGGTTTATTGCCGACTGGCCGGTGACCGATATCGTCGGCCTGTGGAAGTACCTGAGCAAGCACGGCCACCAGTTGGGCGGGCTGTCGGCGCCACGCTTTTTACGGATGGTGGGCAAGGACACGTTCGTGCCGAGCTATGACGTGGTGGCGGCGCTGAATGCGCAGAAGATCGTCGACAAGGTGCCCACCAGCCTGCGGGACCTGGCCACGGTGCAGGGCGCATTCAACCAGTGGCATGCCGAGAGCGGGCGGCCGATGTGCCAGTTGTCGATGATGCTGGCTTACACCGTGAATCATTGATACCGGGTTGATGCCATCGCAGGCAAGCCAGCTCCCACACTTGGAATGCATTCCTCTGTGGGAGCTGGCTTGCCTGCGATAGCGGCAGGTCAGGCACTACAAAAGCATCAGACAGGCAATCCTTCCCCCGCCAACCGCCGATTTAGCTGATGCCGGTACCGCACATACATCAACGCCGTGCAGAACACCGCCAGGCTCGCCAGCATCTCGAGCACACCAAACCACTGCCGATTCGGGTCATAGGCCGCCAGCGCGCCCTTGATGAAATACAGGTTCACCACAAAGCACATCCATGAATGCCCGCGCGCGCTGCCCAGGATCATCCCCGGCGCCAGCAACAGCAGCGGCACCAACTCGATCAGCAGAATCACCCACGGCCGCGCGCCATGCAGATCGGCGAACGCCAGGTAGTAGGCACACAGCAGCCCCACCAATCCCAGGAACGCCAGCAGGCTCAACGCCCGCATCGCCTTGACCCGTGGCTCCAGCCAGGCCTGGGGCGGCAGTAGCTTAGGCTTCCTGGCCACGGCCGTTCTCCAGTAGCGCAGCGGTCTTCGCCAGGCGCAGGCCGAGGGCG
>NZ_JACARK010000766.1:0-4615 GCF_013386655.1 Pseudomonas sp. K5002
CCGCTCCCACATTGGAACTGAGTGAAGCCTGAACAACGAGGTTACCCTGATACCAATGAATCTCCCTCTCTTCGCCCGCCGCTTGCTGCGTCCGTTGCTGGACCCGTACCGGCGCTACCGTCACGCCAAGTTGATCCACGCGGTGCGGGTTTCCATTGGGTTGCTCGCAACGATCCTGCTCACCACCGGCATCAACCTGCCCCATGGTGAGTGGGCCTCGGTGACGATGCTGATCGTGATCGGCGGTTTGCAGCACCACGGCAATATCGGCAAGAAAGCCGTCGAGCGCGCCTACGGCACGTTGATCGGCGCCAGCGTCGGTTTGCTGCTGGTGCTGCAACAGGCGTATCTGGGGCAGCCACTTTTGACCTATTTGCTGATGTCGGTGGTGTGTGGGTTCTTTTCCTATCACGCCATCGGCAAGGGCGGATACATCGCGTTGCTGTCGGCCATCACCGTATTTATCGTTGCGGGCCATGGCGATAATCCGATATCGGACGGGTTGTGGCGCACCGTCGACATCCTGATCGGCATCGTCCTGGCCCTGGCGTTTTCCTTCGCCCTGCCGCTGTATGCGGTGTATTCCTGGCGCTACAACCTGGCCAGTGCCTTGCGCGATTGCGCGGCGATTTATAGCCGGATCATCAGCGGCCAATCGGTCACCGATGATGAACACCTCAAGCTGCTGAATCGCCTGAACGCCGCGATGCTGCAACTACGCTCGCTGATGCCATCGGTGTCCAAGGAAGTGCGGATTTCCATGACCGAGCTGGACACCCTGCAGCGGCATTTGCGGATGTGCATCAGCACCCTGGAGATCCTCGGCAACACCCGCCCCGACCCACGGGACAAGGAAGCCCTGGCGCGCATGCAGGTGGCGTTGAAAGCCGAGCACCGGCAGATTCGGGTGCAGTTGATCGGGATGGCGCGGGCGTTGCAATCCGGGGCCACCGACCGGCTGGAACGTCCGAGCACCACGCCGACCCACGAACAGACCTTTGAAGTGCCGGTGGTCAACGCGTTGGACGGTTACCGGTTATTGACCCTGCAACTGGCAGCCAATATTGACGCCATGCGCCAGCGCCTGGCCAAGAGCGCCAGCCACTGGAAAATCTGATCAGCCCCGGTGCAGCGCCTGTATCAACAGCTGCTGCAACGCCTGTAACCGGGGCTCGGGGCTGTCCTCGGCAAAGCGCAACACGTTCGCCACTTCGGGCAGCGGCATCCGCTGGTCGAAGGGGCGATACACTTCCACGCGCTTGTCGAGATGGTCACTGCTGAGCAGGCCGATGCCCAACCCGGCGGCGATGGCCGATACCACACCCTCCACCGACCCGCATTCCACCACCACCTGCCAGCGAATGCCCAAGGCGCTCAGGCGTTCCTGGGCCAGTTGCCGGTAAAAACAGCCGGGGCCGAAGGTGATCAGCCGCACGCATTCGTCAGGCGCAGGCTGCCAGCCGGGCCGGGCGCACCAGTGCACCTGTTCGGTCCACAGCAATTGGTCCCGCGCTTCGATACGCGGGATGAAATCCTGATGCAGCGCCAGGTCCAGCTCACGGTCCACCAGGGCCTGGCGAAGCACGTGGCTCTGCTCCACCACAATTCGCACATCCAGCTGGCGGTGTTGCCGGGAAAACTGGCCGAGCAAGTTCGACAACTCGGCCATCGGCACCTGTTCGGTGGCGCCCAGGCGGATGGAGCCTTGTAACTGCACCGGATTGAAATGCGCCAGCGCTGCATCGTGGGCCTCGATGATGCGCCGGGCGTGGACGAGCAACTGCGCGCCATCATCACTGGCCACCAGGCGCTGGCCCTCGCGCTGGATCAACGGCCGCTCGAGTTGTTTCTCCAGGCGCTTGATCTTCCAGCTGACCGCCGACTGGCTGAGGTTCAAACGCTCGGCCGCCCGGGTGACACTACCGGTTTCGACCACAGTTTGCAGGGCACGCAGCACATCGATGGGCAGTCGCTGGTTCATGATCAGACCTATGACAAAAACAGGATTAGCAGAGAGTAAGTTGTCATTGGCGTCATGACCAGCCGGGCTTTAGGGTAAAGCCTTAATCAACCGCGAGGACCTGTCATGACTGCCCTGCTTAACCAAACCGCCCTGATCAACGGTTGGCGCATCGCCACAGGCCGCCATGGCGAGGGGCTGCCGGTGCTGTTGCTGCACGGCACACCCGCCCATTCCATCATCTGGCGCAGGGTGGTGCCGCGTCTGACTGCCGCCGGCATGCAGGTCCATTTGTTTGACCTGTTGGGTTTCGGCGCTTCGGAGCGTCCACTCCAGGGCGATACTTCGGTGGCTGTACAAAGCCGCTTGATCGGCGATTTGCTGGACCACTGGGGGCTCGAGCGTGTGCACCTGGTGGGCCATGACATCGGCGGCGTCAACGCGCTGCTGTTTGCCCTTGACCACCCGCAGCGGGTGCACTCATTGACGGTCGCCGACGCCCCCAGCTATGACTCGTGGCCATCGCCCACTTGGCGCGGGATTCATCAGCGGTTTGCCGAACATGCACGCATGGCACCGGATGAACACCGCGCGTTGATGATCCGACAACTGGCCATGGCGGTGTTCGACAAGAGGGTGATGCAGGGCGCGCTGCTGGAGGAATACCTCGCGCCGATCAGTGGCGTGATCGGTCAGCCAGCGTTCTACCAGCATCAGGTGGCGCATTACGACTCGCGGTATACCGCCGATTTTGCGCAGCGCCTGCCGGGCATGGATTTGCCGGTGCAGATTTTATGGGGCGCTGAAGATGAATGGCAGCCGCTGGCTTATGCACATCGCCTGCGCAACGACATCCGTGGGGCCGTGCTGCAGGTGGTGCAAAACGCCGGGCACTTTCTGATGGAGGATGCGCCGGAACGGGTGAGTGAGTACCTTGTAGACTTTATCGGCCAGGTTCACAGTAAACGCTGACTGCCATTTGTCGGGATTACACAAGCCAATAGACTTCACACTTTCTCTTACATATTTTTCACGTTTTATTCACATCCAGAGACGTAGGGTAAAGCCTCATCCGTTACAAACGTTGTAGTTAAAAACCCGCCGCCCCAGCGGGTTTTTTTTGCCCGGGATTTGAGTGGCCACACGGTTTCTGGAGAGAGGAGTCGAAGCAAACCGGCTCATTGCGAGCCGGTCTTGATGGGTCAACGAGCCACCTTGTTGACAGGCGACGCCGCTTGCTCACGTATCGCGCGCTGGGTATCGAGCACCCGCGCCAGGGCCGTTTCGGCTTCAGGACTTTGCTGCGGCACACGAATCGCCGCCGACACCAGGGTAATCAGCTTGGCCATGACCTCGGCATCCGTGGCCGGGCGTCCCAGGCTCATGGAGTTCATCAGCAAACGCAGCTCGGTACCGGCCATCACCCCGGAGATCGCCTTGAGGGCAAATTGCAGGCGCACCCCCAGCTCGTTGCGCGGCAAGTCCGGAAGCGCCAGGGCGAAGGCTTCGAAGAAGCGCTGGAACACCGGCTGGTAATGCACCTTGAGGTATTCCTGGATAAACGGCGACGTGTCGCTGTACACCCGCCCCAGGAACCGGATGAATGAACGCCCTTCCCCGCTGGCCGGGTCGCTGCGTTCCAGGCCCATGGCCGGGGCGAACAGCACCCCGAGCAAGGTGTCGCAATCCAGCGGGCCGTCGGATTCGGCTTCGCACCGGGCGAGCAACTCCAGGCGCTGCTCGTTGAGCGGCTCCAGGCGCTGCATCAGCAGGGTTTTCATCAGGGAGTCCTTGTCCCCGAAGTGGTAATTCACCGCAGCGAGATTGACCTGGGCCCTCTCGGTTATCTGCCGCAACAAAACAGCGTCATAGCCGTATTTGATGAAAAGAGCCTCTGTCGCATCCAGCAATCGGGTCTTGGTAACGTTTGGAGCGCTGAGTTTCTTCGCGACCATAGGGATTGGGGTTCCACTGCGGAAATATTGTTTTAAAAATTAATTTGATTTTTTATACCGGGGCCGCTGCCTGAAAGCAAGTAGTGACACAGCGCCATACTATTCAAAGCCAACAGCAACGGGCTCATTGAGGGTAGCTGATGGATTTTTTCAGCGCCGGAAACGTCCCTTTGAAGAATCGTTTCAAAGGGTAAAACCGCTCTATATCCATGGCTGGCGGAACGGCTGGATCGCGGTTAGTATTCAAACAATATTTTAAAAACAAGAAATAAAACCAGTCCGTGACGTGTACCAGGCAGCTCCTGAACTTGTTACAAGGATTTTCGGGGGAAGCACGGCGCTGTCGAGGCTGCAGGCGTAGTCATGATGACAGATACCCCCGCGCACCCAGGCTTTATCTCCTTGCAAGGCATCGGCAAAAGCTATCAGCTGGCCGGTCAACACCTGTCGATTCTCAATGATGTATGCCTGGCCATCGAAACCGGTGACAGCTGCGGCATCCTCGGCGCCTCCGGCTCCGGCAAAAGTACCCTGCTCAATATTCTCGGCCTGCTGGATTTGCCCGACTGCGGCCAGTACCGCTTTGCCGGCCATGACATCTTCAGCGCCAGCCCCGATCAACTGGCCGCGATCCGCAATCAGCAGATCGGTTTCGTCTTCCAGAGTTTCAACCTGCTGCCACGCCTCAGTGCCCTGGACA
>NZ_JACARK010000077.1:0-6282 GCF_013386655.1 Pseudomonas sp. K5002
TGCACGCGGATTTCGTCGAAGTCGAACAGGTGGTCCAGCAGCCGCACGTTCCAATACGCCGTGCCACGGGCACCGATGTGCGCGAGGATTTTGCTGTCGGGCCGGGCCAGGTATTTGGCACCGATGGCGGTGACGGCGCCGGTGCGCATGTCGGTAATCGCCGAGGCGTCGAGGATGGCCTTGGGGATGCCGGTGGCCGGGTCCAGCAGGTTGAGAATCGCCAGTTCCGAGGGCAGGCCCTTGCGGTAGTTATCGACAAAGTCGCCCACCACCTTGACCCCGGCGTAGCCGATTGCGCCGCCCAATACACCGCGCAGCACGTTGAAGTGGCCGTTGATTTCACCGCCGGGAATCAGGTGCATGCGCGGCTCGATCACCGCCTCGCTGCGGCCCTGGATCGCCAGGCTGGATTCGATGGCGTTGAGGATTTCGTCGTTGGTCAGGGCCAGTTCGTCGATGTCCAGGCCGTTGAGGAAGTCGATGTAGATCGGTTGCATGGTCTGCTCACTGATGGGTTGCGAAGGTCGATGCTGAAGATGCTTTTATGGGGTGAGGGAGCTTGTTGTGGTGAGGAGCCTGTTGTGGCGAGGAGCTTGCTGTGGCGNNCAAGCTCCCTCGCCACAACAGCTCTCTCCCTAAAGCAAGCTCCCCTGCCACAGCAAGCTCCCTCCCTACAGCAAGCTCCCTCTCCACAGGGATCAAGTTATGGAGCCTTGAACACAACCTGCTGCACATCGACCTTTTTCGGGATCAGGCCGTTGGCAAAAAACGCGTCGGCGGTACGTTGCTGGTTGGCGATATCCACCGCTTCCAATGGCCGGCTCGGCGTCGGCGAGCGGTGCTGGAAGTAACTCTCCACCACCGCCGGCTGCAAGCCCAATGTCTTGGCCATCAGCGCGACGCTTTCGTCATGCTGGTCCAGCGACAACCGCTGCGCCTGGGCAAACACCTTGAGAATCGCCGCAATCGCCTGCGGGTGCTGCTTGGCAAACGGCCCGCTGGCGATGAAGAAACTGCCCGCCGGGTTCAGCCCCTGGCCATCCCCCAGCACCTTCGCCGAACCGTCCACCACGGCCGCCGAGTAGTACGGGTCCCACACCACCCAGGCGTCGACCTTGCCTTGTTCAAACGCGGCACGGCCGTCGGAGGGCGACAGGTACACCACGTTCACGTCCTTCCACTGCAAGCCGGCACGCAACAAACTTTTGAGGAACAGGTTGTGGGCGCTGGAACCCTTGAGCAACGCCACGCGCTTGCCCTTGAGTTCGGCCACGCTTTGCACGGTGCTGTCCTTGGGCAGCAGGATGGCTTCGGTGCGCCCGTCATTGGGCTCGACGCCGATGTAGCGAATGTCGATGCCGGCAGCCTGGGCGAAGATCGGCGGGATGTCGCCGATATTGCCGATGTCGATGCTGCCGCCATTTAGGGCTTCGATCAGCGGCGGGCCGCCGAGGAATTCGATCCACTCGACCTTGGTGCCCGGCAACCCTTGCTCGAACAGGTGATGCTCACGGGCGAGCACCATGCTCACCGAGCTTTTCTGGTAGCCGACGCGCAGGGTGGCCGGTTCTGCCGCCAGCAGCGGCCCGGCGCACAGTGCCAGCAGTGTGGCTGCGATGAGCTTGCGCATCAGAGACTCTCCTTGACCTTGGCCGCGACGTCCGCCGGCACCCACTGCTGCCAGACCTGCGGCTGTTCTTTCAGGAACGCTTCGGCCACCTGGCGCGGCGCGGTGCGTTTCTCGGCCATTTGCGCGAGGATGCCGTTGAGCAGGTCAATCGGCAGGTCGACTTTTTCAAAGAACGTCACCAGTTGCGGGTACTGCGCCTTGAACGGCGCCGACACGCCAATCGCCAGGTGCGCTGGCATCGAACGAGTACCGATGGGGTGCGGGTTGTTGGCGTCGGCCAGGGTCTTCCAGGCTTCGGCGTTGAACGGTGGTTCTTCCAGTTTGATCAACTTGAAGCGCCCCAGCAGTGGCGTCGGCGACCAGTAGTAGAACAGCACCGGCTTGCCGCGACGGATCGAGGATGCAACCTCGGCATCCAGCGCCGCGCCGGAACCGGTGCGGAAGTTGACGTAGGTGTCGGTCAGGCCATAGGCCTTGAGCTTCTGGCTGTTGACGATCTCCGAGGTCCAGCCGGTGGGGCTGTTGAGGAAGCGCCCACGGGTCGGGTCTTCGGGGTCGCGGAACACGTCTTTGTAGCGGGCCAGGTCGGCGACGGATTTAAGCTCCGGGGCCAGGGGTTTGATGCCCCGTTCGGCGTCGCCCTTGATCACGTACTCCGGCACCCACCAGCCTTCGGTGGCGCCTTTGACGGTGTCGCCCAGGCCGAAAACCTTGCCTTCGCTTTCGGCCTTGACCCACGCCGGACTGCGCCCGGCCCACTCTTCGCCGATCACCTGGATATCGTCCTTGGCCAGGGCGGCCTCCAGGCTCACGGTGCTGCCGGGCAAGGTGTCGGTGGGCAGGCCATAGCCTTTCTCGACGATCAGGCGCAGCACTTCGGTGATCAGGCTGCCGCTTTCCCAGGTGATATCACCGAAGTGGATCGGTTTGGCAGGTTCGGCGGCCGTGGCTGATTGTGCCAGGACGGTGAGTGCCAATAGCGAGCCACCGAGCAGGTTCTTGATTGTTTTCATGTGTTACCTCGTGGTGATTCCATGAAGAGTGCTCTTGTGGCGAGGGAGCTTGCTCCCGCTGGACTGCGCAGCAGGCCCAAAGTGCTTGGGGCCGCTACGCGCCCCAGCGGGAGCAAGCTCCCTCGCCACAGGTTTTGCATCAGGGTTTAAAAGTCATAACTGAGCCGCGTGTAGTAAAACGCCCCTTCCGGCGCCGTCGGCGACAGGTAGCTGTATTGCTGGCCCGGGGTCTGGCGCAAACGGGTGTTGTAGTCGTCAGGCTTGCTGTCGAACAGGTTGTTGACGCCCACCGACACCCGCAGTTGTTTGGTGAAGGCGTAGTTCACGTCCAGGTCGGTGGTCCATTGCGCGCTGAAGGTCTGGTCGTACTGGGCGTTGGCTTCGCTGGAGGCGTATTTGCGGTACTTGCCGTAACGGGTTTCGTTGAGGGCGATGGTCCATTGGTTGAGTTTGTGGACCGCGCCAAACACCAGCTTGTCTTCCGGGTAACCGTGCTCCAGGAAGCCACGGGATTCACGGGTCAGCACTTCAAAGCCGTTGGGGTTTTCGTGAACCTTTTCGATAGTGGTGCGGGCCTTGGTGTAGCCCGCCGACAGGTTCAGGTTGCCGAACTGCTCAAGGTCCAGGTTGTACTTGCCCACGATGTCGACGCCACGGGTGCGGGTGTCGGCGGCGTTGGTCATGAACTGCGCCCAGGAGTACTGGCCGTAGCCGGCGTCCTTGAGGATCTGCTCGGCCAGCGGCCCGGAAATGCCACCGCTGAACAGCAGGCGGTCACGAATCGAGATCTGGTAGGCGTCGATGGTCAGCGAGGCCTGGTCGGTTGGGCGCAGCACCAGGCCCAGGGAGAAGTTGGTGGACTTCTCGGGCTTCAGCGGCTGTGCACCTAGGGCTCGGGCGGCCGGGTTGTCGGCCGGCAGCATGCGGGTCAGCACCGGGTTGCCGTTGGCGTCGAGGTTGGTGGTGGTGGTCCAGGAGGTGCCGATCTGGCCCAGGCTGGGCGCGTGGTAGGCATTGTTGACCGTGGCCCGCAGGCCGACTTTCGGGGTGAAGTCATAGCGCGCCGAGAGTTTGCCGGTGGTGGCTGAACCGAAGTCCGAGTAGTGCTCGGTACGCCCGGCAATGCCCACCTGGAGCTTGTCGGTGACCTGGTTTTCCAGGCCGAAATACACGCCGCCCACATCACGCTTGAAGGTGCCGGCGTCGTCCGGGGTCAGGCCCGAAGCCTGCACCGCGCCAACCTGCACGCCGTCGATGCCACCGTAGGAATAGGAATCGTAGTCGCCGGCCTCCAGCCGGTATTGCTCATGCCGGTAGGCAACGCCCGCCGACACGGTGAGTGGATGGCTCGACCAGTCGACGTTCAGATCCTTGGCGTAATCCAGGGTGATGTTGGTCTGGTCGTTGACCAGGGTGGCGACGTTGAACTTGGTCGGGCTGTTGATCCCGTAGCTCGGGTTGACGGTGTTGAAAGCCAGTTCGTCGTGCTCGTCGCGGCCATAGGTGGCGCTCAAATCGAAGCGGCCGATGCTCTCGTCTTCATAGCGGGTGCCGACGGTGACGGCGCCGTCTTCATAGCGATAGCGGTATTTCGGGATGGTGCCGTTGGGGTAGATCCCGGCCACGTTGTTCGGGCTGCTGGCCAGCAGCGGCGGCGTGTTGTTTACCGAGGTGTCCTGGCCGAAGGTGGCGAAACTGTAGAGGCGCCATTGGTCGTTCAGGCCGATTTCGGCGTTGGCCGCCAGGTTGTATTTGTCGCGCCCGGCACCGCCCCAGCGCGGGTCTTGTACCTGGCCGTCGGCGACGTATTTGTCGCCGATGTCATCGGGTTTGTTGTTCAGGGTGTTGAAGCTCAGGGTCAGGAAACCATCCCCCGGCAAGCCGATGCCGTACCAGCCATCGGTGGTTTTGCTGAAGCCGTCGCCCTGGGCGTATTTGCCCAGTTGGGTGTTGATGCCGCCACCGCTGTCGCGCTCCTTGAGCACGATGTTGACCACCCCCGCCACCGCGTCCGAACCGTATTGCGCCGAGGCACCGTCGCGCAGCACTTCGACGTGGTCGATGGCGCTGATGGGGATCATGTCGAGGTCCACCGGCTGCGCGCCAATGAACGGCACGCCACCGGAAATGTTCACCACCGCCGAGGTGTGCCGGCGCTTGCCGTTGATCAGCACCAGGGTCTGGTCCGGGGACAAGCCGCGCAGGGAGGCGCCTTTCGGATCCTGGCCGCGGGTGGCGCTGTTGTTCTGTGGAAAGTTGAACGAGGGCAGCAGTTGGAACAGCGCCTGGTTAAGGCTGGTGGCGCCGGTTTGCTTGAGTTCTTCGGCGTTGATCACATCCACCGGGGCGCTGCTGGTGAGGGCCGTGGCGTCACTGCGACGGGTACCGATGGCGACCACACGGTCGAGGGTCGGCGCCTGGGCTTCGGCGGTTTGCGCCTTGATGCTGTTGCTGGCAGGCGCGACTTTGGCGCCTTCCTTGATGATGAATGCACCGTCCGGGCTGACCTGGACTTGCAGGCCGGTGCCCTTGAGCGCGGCGTCTACCGCCTGTTGCGCCGACAGCGAACCGTCGACCCGCGCCGAGGAATAATTGCCCAGCTGCGGCGTGAAGGAAATCACCTGGCCGCTCTGGCGGCTGATGTTCAGCAGCACTTCGTCCAGCGGGCCGGGCGCGATGTGGTAGACCTGGCGCGCCTCTTCGGCGCTGGCGGCGAAAGACAGGAACAGACTGGCCAACGGCACCAGGGCAAAGGTTCGAAGCGGTGTACGGTTGAATGGGCTCACGTTGGCTCCCCCCAAGGAAACTCCTGAGCGCTGCTCCCCGCAGCGCTTACGGGAGTGATGTGGGATGGCCGGGGGAAAACTTGCAGATCGTTTGGTTATGTCGTTAGAACCGACATTCGGAAACGACGCAGTCAACTGTGGGAGCTGTCGAGCTTTAGCGAGGCTGCNNGCCAGCTCCCACATTGACCGAGGTGAACCGTTTTCAGGCGGCACTGACGGTCACCCACAACCCGGTCCGGCGGGTGATGTGGATCGGCAGGGTGCGTGCCAGGGTGTCGAGGATCTGGTCGGGATTGTCGAGGCGGTACAGGCCGCTGACCCGCAACCCTGCCACCGCCGGATCGAGGCGCAGCACACCGTTGTGATACGGACGCAGTGCGTCGATCACTTCCACCAGCGGGCGGTCGCGCACTTGCAGGAAGCCATCGATCCAGGCGGTCGCGCCCGAGGAACTGGCGAGCACCGGTCCGAAGCCGAAGCGGTCGTAAGTGACTTCGTGCCCGGCCTCCAGTTGCAGGCGTTCGCCGTTCTGGCCGTCGATCTCCAGGGCGCCGTTGAGCGCCACCACGTGGCCCTGCCCTTCGCGCTCGCGCAGCAACAGGCGATTGCCCAAGGCATGCAGTCGAGCTTGATCGGTCTGGATGAAAAACGGTCGGTTGCTGTCCCTGGCAATCTTCACCAGCAACTCGCCATCGCGCAGGCGCACCACGCGGTGTTGTGGGTCGAACTGGATGTCGGCGGCACTGCGGGCGTTGAGCAGTAACTCGCTGCCATCCGCCAGCTCTACAGTGCGCCGTTCGCCGGTGCCGGTGCGGATATCGGCGGTCAAATCCTCCACCACCGGCCGGGCCAG
>NZ_JACARK010000767.1:0-3781 GCF_013386655.1 Pseudomonas sp. K5002
CAGGACGTCCACATAGTCCCCCGGGGAGAGTTGCCCGCTGGCGCCGATCACTTCATCCACGGCGACGGCAAGCGCGCGTTCGTTAGGGCGGATCATTCGCGCCACGGTGCCGCCGGAGTTGAAGCTCTCCTCGGTCAGCCAGGTCCCGGCCGACAGCGGCCGCCACGGGATCTTGCCCACGGCCTGGTCGAGGCTGGTGAGGCTGCCGGCGGGAACCGTGCGCAGTTTTTCCAGGGTCAGGTCGGCGGCGGTGAGCGCAACAAAAGGTGCGACGTCATGGGCCAGCACCACCACGGGTTGGCGTGTCTGGTCTTCGGCTACGGGTTGCACGACTTCAGGCGTTTGGGGCACGGGCGGTGCGACAGGGGCAGGGCGGCTGAGTACCAGGCCCCAGTAGCCTGCAATCAGTGCACCTACCAACAGCAGCCCGGCGAGGATCAAGCTAATCCGACTGTTCATGAAGGCTCTCCCTTTCCTGCTGCATCCACTGCTGTTCCCACTAATGCTTGCGTATCCGGATCGCTTCAAGCTTCTAACTATTTCGCTATTTGAAGGTAGTTCAGCTAAGACAAAACGCCATTACCGGGCGAAAAATATCTCCAGAAACCTCTGCGAAAGTGGGATTTTTGGCGTCAGCCGGCCGACTAATACTTTGTGATTAATCAGTTCTTACAGTTGTTGGTCTGGGGTTTGTTGACAATGCTCTAGTGGCACACCGAAATCATTTTTGTGATGCCGCGATACCAGCGCCGTGGGCGCAAAGGAGAAGTCATTATGTTCCTTGATCTTATTCGCATGGGTTTCATCAAAGTCCAGATTTTTTTCTATTCCAAAGAGGGCGCATCGGGTATCGAATACGCACTGGTTGCGGCGATGGTCGCTGTGGCGCTGGCTGCTTTTATTACACCTATCCGGACGGCCATAACCGGCGTCTTCAACTCGATACAGGCCGGCATTCATACCTGACCCCGGTACTCGCCTAAACGTGCAGGTTCCGCTGAATGATCTATTGCGTATCAGGCATTTCCACATGAACTCCTCTTCGGCTCCCCGGCAACAAATCCTTTTGGTGGATGACGAAGAGGACGCCCTTATTGAACTGGCCGAGTCGCTGGAGAATGAAGGCTTTGTCTGTTTTACCGCGACCTCGGTCACCTTTGCCTTGCAGGAGCTGACCCTGCACCCCGATATCGCACTGGTGATTACCGACCTGCGCATGCCCGAGGAAAGTGGTATTTCCTTGATCAAGCGTCTGCGCGAACACACCGCTCGCCAGCACTTGCCGGTGATCGTCATGTCCGGCCACGCCGAGATGGATGATGTCAGTGACATGCTGCGCCTGCAGGTACTGGACCTGTTTCGCAAGCCGATCTACCTGGTGCGCTTGATCGACACCCTCAACAACCTCTTCCCCATCCCCAAGATCAGATTGATGTAGGAGCGAGCTTGTGTGGGAGCGGGCTTGCTCGCGAAAAACGTCAACGATAACGAGGGCAGTCTGGTTCCCCGCGTTGTCTGGACGTTCTTCGCGAGCAAGCTCGCTCCCACAGGGTTCAGAGTTGGTAGCTGAAACTCAGCGTATACCGTGGCCGCCGATTGAAGCTGTCCAGGGCGATATCCGACATTGGCTTGGCCGCTTCCAGCGCGATGTTGTAGTACTTGTTATCCCCGAAGCGCAGGCCCACCGCCGCTGACGACATGTTGTTGCCCTTGACCGGCAGTTCGTTGAACCAGGTCTTGGCCTTGTCGAGCACCACGTACGGCTGCAGGATTTTTACCCACTCACCGCTGCGGTTGAAGCTGTAGTTGACCTCATACGCCACGCCCCAGCCCTTGTCGCCCGAGCCCTGGTCATCCGGGTAACCACGCCCGAAACTCTGCCCGCCGAACGTCGCGCGTTCGCTGTCGGGCAGGGTGTCGTTGCTCCAGTAGAAGGCACCCGATGCCACGCCTTGCCAGTGGTCGAAGAACTTGTTGCTTTGTACCCCCGACAGACGCAGGCGGAAGAATTCCAGGTCCGGCTGCGTGCCTTCGATATCGCTGTGGGTACGTGCACCCAGGCCGTTGATTCCCTGGTAGAGCCCGGCGCTGAGAATCCGCAGTTGGCGGTCGTCGGACTTGCGCCAGTCGCCCTCGAACGCGAGGGCTCGCAGGTCGGTTTCCACATCGAAGCGCAGCGGGTAGCCCACGAGTTGATAGCGGGTAGTTTGGTCCACGGCGTAAAGGCGCGTGCCGAGGGTCAATGACTCGGTGGGGGAGGCGATCAAGGGGTGGGACAGGCCGATGGAGTAGCGGTCGATCGCCTGGTGCGGCTTGAGTTCGAAGCCACCGTCCAGTTGCACATTGCTGTTGGGGTCGGCTCGATAACGTTCTGCGTTGAGCACCAACTGGCTGCCTTCGGCATTGATGAACTGGCTGTAGCCCAGGCGGTAGTAATGCTCGTCGTCCTTGCCTGGCGGGAACAGGCCGCTGAGGCTCAGTTGCTCGCCCATCGAGGTCTGGGAGTTACTGGTGGCAGCCAGCAGCGCCTGCGTGCCGCTACGGTTGTCTTCGTCCAGGCTCATGCTGGTGGTGAATGGCTTGCGGCTGGCCTGGATCTGCATGTGCGTGCCGCCATCGGTGGTGCCCGGTGGCGGTACTTGTGCCTGCAGTGTCACACCCGGGATACGCCCCATCAGCGTGGTGTAGCGCTCGAAGGTCTTGCGGGTCAGCGGGCGTTCACCCAGCAGCTTGGCCGCCAGCTTGTCGACGTAGGCCGAGACTGAACCGATGTCGCCCTTCAGGTTGTAATCCTTGATGTAACCCTCCACCAGCACCACATGCACCAGGCCGTTTTCGAAGCGCTGGTCGGGCAGGTAGGCGTAGGACAACAGGTAGCCGTCCTGCTGGTAGCGGCGGGTGATGCCGCGGGTGGCTTCGATCAGTTGGGCGAGGGTGGTTTCGTGGCCAATCAACGGCTCGAAAACCTTGGCCACGTCCTGGAGCGGGTAGATAGTTCCCCCGTCGATTTGCAGCTTGCGGATGGTCACTTTGGTGTCCATCAACAACGGTTGGTTCTGGGTGGCGGCCGGCTCGGGCAACTGGGTCTGTGGCGTGACCGGGCGATAGGCGTCGGCGGGGAGGTTGGGCACCGGCAGGTTGCGAATAGTGTCGTTGCTGTTGAGGAAACTGGGCAGTGTCTCGGCGTGGACACTGGCGGCAATCAGGGTGAGTAGAAACAAAGGCGTCAAGGCGCGCATAGGACACTCCATGGTCAAACTGCAGCAGCGTTTCGCGGATTCCCGCCGGGCTCTGGGGCGCGTTTCGGGAGGGCCTTTCACTGGCCAATAAAAAAGACGAGAGACTCATTGGAATCTCTCGTCTCAACCAAGCGTAGGCGCTGGAGGGGAGGCCGTCTAATGGCCAGGTGCAATTCTATTTTTTGCCGGTCAGCCCGCCGAGCAAGCCGCCCAGGCCACCACCGGTGTTTGCGTTTGCAGTGCCTCCGGCGGAGGCGCTGGCTCCCACGTTCAAGCCGCCGAGCAGGCCGCCACCGCTACTGCTGGTACCTCCGGTGACCAAGCCACCCACCGAGCCGACAGTATTACCCACTGCATTCAGGGTACCGCCTACGGCGTTGGTGATCGGGTTGGCATTGGCTGCCGTCAGGTTGGTGCCCAGACCGCTGACTGCGCCGCCGACTTGGGTCACCAGGCCGTTCACCGGTGCGCCGATACCCGTGCTGGTACCGATGTTTTGGGTCAGCCCGGCAACGCCCGTAGTCACTGGGTTCAGTGCGGCG
>NZ_JACARK010000768.1:0-2144 GCF_013386655.1 Pseudomonas sp. K5002
GGAGCGCTTCCTGGGCGATGGCCCTGAGCAAACCGCCCGGCTGGCGCAGTTGAAGGGTTTGATGCAGGCGCTGAAAGACGCAGAGCAGGCCGGCAATGATGCCGCCAGCGGCCTGCTGGCAAAAAAAGCCGCCTTCGATCAACTTGAGCTGCGGCAAAAACCCAATCCGGACTATGACGCGCTCTACCAGGCGCGGCTCGCCGCCCTGCGCGCCGAGGGCGCCATCCAGCATGCGCTCCAGCAGATCAGCGATGAAGAACACGGCCTGCTCCTGGCCGTCACGGAACACCCCGCGGCCCCGGAACGCCGCCCGGCTGTCGCGGTGACCCGCCTGATCCTCTCCAGCCGTGACCCAAGGGAAGGTTCCGAGGAGCTGACAGGCCTGTTGCTCATCACCCAGACCAGCGCGCTGACCTCTTCGGTGCCCCACAGCCTGTTGCTGTACTGGCCCGGCAATGCAGGGGGCCTGCAGCGTTTCGAATCCCGCCAAGCCCTGGAACACTCGCTGTTCAAGCTGTCGAGCGAAGCGCAGGACGTCACCCTGCAATTGTCGCTGCTGACCGGCGACCCGATTGAATACTCGTTGCAACAGCAGCTGTACGCCAGCGAACAACAGGCGTATGCGCTGATCTCCCTCTTCCCGGTGCCTCCGTTCGGCCAGGAGCGAACCGAAGGCCTGGACAGACTCAAAGAGCAAACCCTGTTTACCCTGCAAACCCCGGTGTGCCCGGCGCGGGAACTGGCGTATGGACAACTGCTCGAGCAACAACGCAGCAGCACCCTGGCCGGGGCACTGCCTGGGGAGTTGAGCCAGTTGCCGGCAGATGAACGCCTGGCGCTCAAGCACCTGATACACGCGCAGATCAGCGCCCTGCATCGCTCGCAGCAACTGCTCGAGCGCGAGCTGGAACCCTTCGACGACTTCGGCCAGCGCCGCCTGGACCAACGCCTGCGCGAAGACTTCCAGCTTGAACACACCTGGTCGGTGCAACTGGACCTGCCCGATACGGTCAGCCAGGAGCGCGAATACCTGTCCGAATACGCGGGCCCGGGTACACCGTTCAAGTATGTGACGGTGCCCAGTACCCGCCGCAGCACCCTGTCATTGTTGCAACTGGCCCAGCAAAACATCGACCCGACGCTGGCCCAGCGCCTGACCTACATGAAGCTCGATGTCTCCGGCCCCAATGCCCCTGAAACCACCCGGCTGACCACCGGCCTGTCCCTGGAATACCTGAAGACCCTGGTCAAGGAGCTGGACCTCGCCGGGGCCTACGAAAGCTTGATCACCCGCACCTTCCTCGGTGATCCCGCGGCGGCGCCTTTCACCACGCAGCACCGTCGCGAATGCCTGACCGAGCCCCTGCGCCTGATGCTCATACTGCAAGGCAAACGCGCGCGGGCCCTGGGGCGATTCGACGACAACGATCTGCGGCTGCTGAACATCGCCATCGACGCCGACAACGCGGATGCCTGGCAGGTGGAAGACAAGAAAATCGTGCTGCTGCCGGCCACCCTGAGTGCGGGCGGTGAAGATACCGACTTCGGTCCGACCACCCTGTCAGGGGTCACCTTCATCCAGGAACAAATCTCCGGCACAACCCTGCTGTACCTGCCAAACAGCCCGGACAACCAGGACCTGCGGCGCTACGCGAGCCTGGAACTGGCCCGCAAGGCGCTCTACGACCTCAGCCTGGCCAGCGGCATGAGCGCCTACCTGGCCGGCCTGGCCATCAAGGGCGACACCGCCGCCCACCTAACCCGGATCGCCCAGGCCCAGCAACGGAATTTTGATCCGGTCTTTGCCGTCGGAACCCCGTGGCCGGCCACCACCTCGCTGGCCGCCCATTTGCTGAACGCCCATATGGGCCGCGTCATAGAAGCGCACCGCGCGACCTCGCGCTCCAACGCGGCCTTGTTGCTGGAGCAGAATGCGCTGCGCGCCGGGCTGATCTTCAACTACCTGAAAATCGCCCTGGGGCTGGTGCCTTTCGTGGGTTCGGTCGTCGCGTTGTATGACGCCTGGTCCAGTGCCAACCTGGCCACTGCTGCGTTCCTGCGCGGGAACGTCGGCCATGGCCTGGCCGAGGTCGAGGCGGTGCTGTTGTCGCTGATCGACTGCGCCATGGACATTCTGCCGGGCA
>NZ_JACARK010000769.1:0-7782 GCF_013386655.1 Pseudomonas sp. K5002
GCGCTGCTGTCCACCACCCGCCTGGCCCTGGACGAACAGGCGATGGCGCGCCAGCTGGATCTGTACCTGGCACTGCTGCGCAAGGTGCCCTACTCGCCCCACACCACCCTGCCGGAAGGCGACGGCCTGGCGCTGATCAAGCACGTCAAGGACATGGACCTGCTGTCGGAACAGAGCGATGCACTGGGCAAGATCCTCTACCTGGACGAGCAGAACGCCGTCCTGATGACCTACTACCGCAACAACGTGCTGCACATTTTTGCCCTGCCGGCGCTGCTGGCGAGTTTCTTCCAGAGCAGCTCGCGGATGAGCCGCGAACAGATCCTGCGCTATACCCGTGCGCTCTACCCGTACCTGCAATCGGAGCTGTTTATCCGCTGGTCCCTGGACGAACTGGATGCTGTGGTCGACCAGTGGCTGGACGCCTTCGTCGAACAAGGCCTGCTGCGTTTTGAAAACGACGTGTACCTGCGCCCGGCGCCCAGCTCACGGCAGTTTGTGCTGTTGACCCTGCTGTCCAAGAGCATCGCCCAGACCCTGCAACGCTTCTACATGGCGATCTCGCTGGTGCTCAACAGCGGCCAGAACAGCATCAGCGCCGAAGAGCTGGAAGACCTGTGCACGGTCATGGCCCAGCGCCTGTCGATCCTGCACGGCCTGAATGCCCCGGAGTTCTTCGACAAAAGCCTTTTCCGACATTTTATCCAGACCCTGCTGGAGCAAGATGTGCTGCGTCGCGACGAGGCCGGCAAACTGAGCTATCACCCGCTGCTGGGTGAGCTGGCCGAAGGTGCAGCCAAACGCGTATTGCCCGCGGAGATTCGCCTGTCGATTCGCCAGGTCGCACTGCATCGCAGCGAAGAGGCGCCAGACCAGCCTGTGGTACCCGAAGAAACACACTAGAGTGACCGAGGCGCCAGGGTGTTTCTGGCGCCGTTGACAAGGAGCTGCACCATGAAAAAAATCATCCTCCTGGGCCTGACCGCCCTGCTGGGAGCCTGCCAGACCATGAGCCCCGCGCCCAAAGCCAGCCTCGATGGCGAAGTCTTCTACCTGCAACGCATCGCCCTGCCGCCCGCCGCCACCTTGAGTGTGACCCTGCAGGATGTGTCCTTGATGGATGCCCCGGCCGTGACCCTGGCCGAGCAGAAAGGCCCGGTGAAAGGCCAGGTGCCGCTGCCCTTTCATCTGAGCTACGACCCGACCCAGGTCAAGCCTGGCCACAGTTACTCGGTGAGCGCTCGCATCGAACTGGAGGGCAAGCTACTGTTTATCACCACCGAACGGCACTCCGTGCAGTTGAACGGCCAGGACCCACAACCGCTGCGCCTGCGCGTGGATGCGGTTGCACACTGATTAAAATATCGAACATAAGGAAGCGCCCATGCTCCGTAACTCCCTTCGCCTCACTGCCCTGTGCGCCGGCTTGCTGCTCGGTGCCAACGCCATGGCCTTGTCCCTCGGCAGCCTGTCCCAGGGCGACGCCACCGGCGGCCTCAAGGATGCACTGACCCAAGGCGCACAGATTGCCGTGAAACAACTGGGTGTGCCCGGTGGTTTCAGCAACAACCCCGAAGTGAAGATCGGCCTGCCGGGCAAGTTGGGCAAAGTCGCCGACAAGTTGAAAATGTTCGGCATGGGTGACCAGGTCACGCAACTTGAAACCAGCATGAACAAGGCGGCCGAGTCTGCTGTCACCCAGGCCCAGCCGATCCTGGTAAACGCGGTGAAAAACATGAGCGTGACCGATGCCAAGGGCATCCTCACCGGCGGCCAGGACTCGGCCACCCAGTACCTGAACAAAAGCAGCCGTGACGAGATCCGGGCCAAGTTCCTGCCGATCGTCAAGGCCGCTACCGACAAGGTCGGCGTGGCCCAGCAGTACAACGCGCTCGCCGGCAAGGCCGCCACCTTTGGCGCCATTGATGCCAAGAGCGCCAATGTCGAAAGCTACGTGACCGAACAGGCGCTGGACGGGCTGTTCAAGATGATCGCCCAGCAGGAAGAAACCATTCGCAAGAACCCGGCGGCGGCTGCCACCAGCTTGGCCAAGAAGGTGTTCGGGGCGCTGTAGACCATACCCGGCAACTAAAAACGCCCTGAACTATTCAGGGCGTTTTTTTTAATAGCGGCACTTGCAAGGCAAATCACTACCCACGGCATTGCTGTTGCTGCTGTTGGTGGTGTTGTTTTCGGTTTTGATATTAATGTTGATCTCGGGCTGGCCATTGCCATTGGACCGACCGAAATTCGGCCCTATTCCAAATACAGCCCCCAACAGGTGCAGTGGTGAAACCAGTATTGGAAAAATCATACGCACTCCTCGATATTTAGGGTCAAAAGCCCCCTCTGAGTGGCAAGGCAGCCCGAGTGGTTCCCGGGCTGCCTCGAGTCAGCGGCTATCGATGGATCGGAAAGAGTGCCGATGACCTCTGGTAGGGTTGGTGGGCCTCATGCACCGGCGCCTGGTGATACGGCTTGGGCCGCGCAGGCAGGACAGGCCCCGTTGGCCGGGAGTGATGGCCGTGGTTGAAACCGGGCCGTCCATGGCCGGGCTTGTGCGGTCGCGCCGTATCAGCTTCTTTATTGGAACCAGGCAACAGATTGCCCAGCAGTGACCCCAGGAAAGCACCTTTGAAAGCTGCCAGGGCAGACAAAATAAACATATGACACTCCATGAACTCATTGTTGTTCATCGGGACCGCAGGCTTGCGGCCCCGACAACGACGTCTGTCAATCAGACAATTCTGAGTGGAGCACCACGGGCAAACGTTCCGTCGCCCAGGGTCGCAGTTTGCGTCTATGTGTGAATGACCAGAGGCATTTCCTTACAGGACACCCCTGCCACTCGCAGCCTTACACCGCCTCCTTGCGCACCCGAAACCACGCCGCATACAGCGCGGGCAGGAACAACAGGGTCAATGCCGTCGCAACAATCAAGCCGCCCATGATCGCCACGGCCATCGGCCCGAAGAACACGCTGCGGGACAGCGGGATCATCGCCAGTACGGCCGCCAGCGCCGTCAGCACAATCGGCCGGAAGCGCCGCACGGTCGCCTCGATAATCGCCTGCCAGGGAGCCAGGCCGGCCTTGATGTCCTGCTCGATCTGGTCCACCAGGATCACCGAGTTACGCATGATCATCCCCGACAGCGCGATGGTCCCCAGCATCGCCACGAACCCAAAGGGTTGGCGGAACACCAGCAGGAACAGTGTCACTCCGATCAGGCCCAAGGGCGCCGTGAGAAACACCATCGCGGTGCGGGAGAAGCTGCGCAATTGCAGCATCAGCAAGGTCAGCACCACCACGATAAACAGCGGCACACCGGCCTTGACCGAGTTCTGCCCACGGGCGGAATCCTCGACCGTGCCGCCAACTTCCAGCAGGTAGCCGTCCGGCAGTTCAGCACGCACGCCTTCGAGGGTCGGCAGGATCTGCTGCACCAGGGTGGCCGGTTGTTCCTTGCCGTAGATATCGGCGCGAACGGTCACGGTCGGCAGGCGATTACGGTGCCAGATGATGCCTTCCTCAAAGCCGTATTCCAGGGTCGCGATCTGCGACAGCGCCACGCTCTTGCCGTTGTCGGTCGGCACCGCCAGGCTTGGCAGCAGCGACAGCTCGGTGCGCTCATGCACCGTGCCGCGCAGCAGGATTTCGATCAACTCGTTGTCTTCGCGATACTGGCTGACGCTGGAGCCCGTGAGGGAACTCTGGAGGAATTTCGACAGGTTGGCGGTGCTCACGCCGAGGGCACGGGCGCGGTCCTGGTCAACGTTGAGGTAGACGATCTTGCTCGGTTCTTCCCAGTCCAGGTGCACGTTGACCACGTGGGTATTTTCGCGAACCTTGGCCGCCACTTTCCGCGCCAGGGCCCGGACTTCTTCGATGTGCTCGCCCGTTACCCGGAACTGCACGGGGTAGCCAACCGGCGGGCCGTTTTCAAGCCGCGTAACCCGCGAACGCAGGTCCGGGAATTGTTCGTTGAGGGTTTCGATCAGCCAGGTGCG
The DNA here is from genome assembly GCF_013386655.1 of Pseudomonas sp. K5002. Taxonomy (NCBI): domain Bacteria; kingdom Pseudomonadati; phylum Pseudomonadota; class Gammaproteobacteria; order Pseudomonadales; family Pseudomonadaceae; genus Pseudomonas; species Pseudomonas sp. K5002. The sequence continues at coordinate 4,009 of NZ_JACARK010000769.1, forward strand.
CAAGCTTTCGCGCTCCTCGATGGTCTTGGCCAACACCACAAACTGGGCAAAGCTGGCGGCCGGCAGTTGCTGGTCCAGCGGCAGGTAGAAACGTGGCGAACCGGTACCGACATAGGCCACATAGTTTTCAATACCTGCATGTTCCTTGAGCAAGGCTTCAAGGCGTTTGACCTGGTCGGCCGTATTGCTCAGGGACGCGCCTTCAGCCAGTTTCAGGTCGACCATCAGTTCCAGTCGCCCGGAAGCCGGGAAGAACTGCTGGGGCACAAAGCGGAACAGCGCCACCGAGCCGATAAACAGCAGCAAGGTCAGGACGATCACCGTCTTGCGCCGACGCACGCACCATTCCACCAGGCGTCTTACGCGCTGATAGAAGGGTGTGCCGTAGGGATCCGGCCCGTCGGTGCCATGCTTGGCCGCATGAATCTTCGCCAGGTCCGGCAGGAGTTTTTCCCCCAGGTACGGCACGAACATCACGGCGGCGACCCACGAGGCCAGCAGCGCAATGGTCACCACCTGGAAGATCGAGCGGGTGTATTCACCGGTGCTCGATTGCGCCGTGGCAATCGGCAGGAAACCCGCGGCCGTGATCAGGGTGCCGGTGAGCATCGGGAAGGCTGTGCTGGTCCAGGCGAAACTGGCGGCCTTGAGCCGGTCGTACCCTTGCTCCATTTTGATCGCCATCATTTCCACGGCGATGATCGCATCGTCCACCAGCAAGCCCAGCGCCAGCACCAGCGCGCCGAGGGAGATTTTGTGCAGGCCGATGCCGAGGTAATACATGGTGGCAAACGTCATGGCCAACACCAGCGGAATCGCCAGGGCGACCACCATGCCGGTGCGCACGCCCAGGGAGAAAAAGCTCACCAGCAACACAATCGCCAGGGCCTCGGCGAGCACCTGGACGAATTCGCCGACACTGGTTTTTACCGCTGCCGGCTGGTCCGACACCTTGCGCAGTTCCATACCGGCAGGAAGGTTCTTCTGCAGGCGTGCGAATTCGCCTTCCAGGGCCTTGCCCAGCACCAGGATGTCGCCACCATCACGCATGGCCACGGCCAACCCGATGGCGTCGGCGCCCATGTAGCGCATGCGCGGCGCCGGTGGATCGTTGAAGCCACGATGAATCTCGGCCACGTCACCGATACGGAACGTACGATCACCGACGCGGATCGGGAAGTCGCGAATCTCCTTAACGGTCTTGAAGTTGCCGGACACCCTTAACTGCACGCGCTCGCTCGGGGTTTCAAAGAAGCCGGCGGTGGACACCGCATTCTGTTCCTGCAACGCCTGCTGCACGGCCGCCAGCGGCAGGCCGAGGGTGGCGAGCTTGAGGTTGGACAGCTCGATCCAGATCTTCTCGTCCTGCAAGCCCAGCAGTTCGACCTTGCCGACATCCGGCACCCGTTGCAGCTGAATCTGGATGCGGTCGGCGTAATCCTTGAGCACGGCGTAGTCAAAGCCATCGCCGGTCAGGGCGTAGATATTGCCGAAGGTCGTACCGAATTCATCGTTGAAAAACGGGCCCTGGATATCCGGTGGCAGGGTCTGGCGAATATCGCTGATTTTCTTGCGCACCTGGTACCAGAGGTCCGGGATCTCTGCGGAGTGCATCGAGTCCCGGGCCATGAAGGTGACCTGGGATTCACCGGGCCGCGAGAAGGAGACGATGCGCTCGTAGTCGCCGGTCTCCATCAATTTCTTTTCAATACGCTCGGTGACCTGGCGCGACACTTCCTGGGCCGTAGCGCCTGGCCAGTTGGTCTTGATCACCATGGCCTTGAAGGTAAACGGCGGGTCTTCGCTTTGTCCCAGCTTGGTGTAGGACAAGGTGCCGACCACTGCCAGCAGGATCATCAGGAACAGTACGATCTGGCGATTACGCAACGCCCATTCGGAAAGATTGAAACCCATCGGGGACTACTCCTTGGCCGCCAGACTTACCACTCGATTGGCGCGATCCACCGGGCGCACTTGCTGGCCCTCATGGAGTACATGCACACCGGCGGCGATCACCCAATCAGTGGGGTTCAAGCCTTCCAGCACCGGCACGGTTTTCTCGCCAAAGGCGCCGATCCGCACCGGTGTGCGCTTGAGGGTATTGTCGGGCTGCACCACCCAGACGTAGGACGCGCCGTTCTCCGCGCTCAGGGCAGACAGCGGCACCGCCAGGGGAATCACCCCGTCAGCCTGGATGAAGACGCGAGCGCTCTGCCCCAGTTCCGCAGGCACTTTGCCGCCGGTAAACGCGACGCGGGCGGCGAAGGTTCGCGACTTTGGATCGGCAGCCGGCGACAGTTCGCGGATGCGGCCGTTGAAGCGCTGGTCAGGCTGGCTCCACAGTTCCACGGACACCGGCTGGCCAATCTTGAAACGCCCGAAGCTTTGCTCCGGCAGGCTGATCAACACCTCCCGCTCGCCATCGGTGGCCAGGGTGAATACGGTCTGGCCGGCCGACACCACCTGGCCGACTTCCACTGCACGCTTGGCGACCACGCCATCCTGGGGTGCGCGCAACACGGCGTAACCGGCCTGGTTATTGGCCACGTCGAATTCGGCCTTGATCTGCTTGAGGCGTGCTTCACCGGAGCGGTAGAGGTTTTCGGAGTTGTCGTACTGGGAGCGGCTGACCATCTGACGGTCCATCAGGGTCTTGTAGCGGTCACGCTCGGCGCGCACCAGGCTCAAGTTGGCGTCGGCAGCGGCGACCTGGGCGCGGGTGGCTTCCAGTTGCAGGCGTACGTCCTGAGGGTCGAGTTCGGCCAGGGGCTGGTTGGCCTTGACGCGCTCGCCCTCCTCCACCAGTCGTCGGCTGACTTTGCCGCCAATGCGAAAGGCCAGGTCGGGTTCATAGCGTGCACGCACCTCGCCCGGGTAGCTGTCGGAAGCCTGCGCCGAAGGCTCTGGCTGAACCACCATGGCCGGGCGGACGGTGGTTTGCGCCGCTTCTTCATGGCCACAGGCAGCCAACAGGAATAACAAGCTGGCAGGCAACGCGAGTGGCAGGAAATAGCTGCGCATGCTGAAGGACCTTTCGCTAATGGTGCTAGGAATAATTATACTGGCCAGTATGTTATTAATACCAAACTCACCAGTCCAGTAATAAAGTGAAAATGTCCGACAATCCTGTGAACACCAATAGCCCCGGGCGTCCCAAGGACATGGCAAAACGCCAGGCGATTCTTGATGCGGCGAAGATCCTGTTTTTGAGTAATGGGTATGCCAGTACCAGCATGGATGCCGTGGCAGTGGAGGCGGGGGTGTCGAAGCTGACGGTGTACAGCCATTTCACCGACAAGGAGACGCTGTTCTCGGCGGCGGTGGTTGCCAAGTGCGAAGAGCAGTTACCGGTGATGTATTTCGAGCTGCCCGAGGGTATGCCGGTGGAGAAGGTGCTGCTCAATATCGCCCGCGGGTTTCATGTGCTGATCAATAGCGAGGAGTCGGTGAACCTGCATCGGTTGATGATGACTTCGGGGAGTCAGGATCCGAAGTTGTCGCAGATCTTTTTCGAGGCCGGGCCGATGCGTATGTTGCAGGGGATGGAGCGGCTGCTCGGTAAGATCGACCAGAGTGGCGCATTGCGTATTGCCAAGCCGTTCACCGCGGCGGAGCATTTTTTCTGTTTGCTCAAGGGGACGGCTAATTTTTGTTTGTTGTATGGGTGCGGGGGGCAACTGAGCGCAGAGGCGGCCGAGGAGCATGTGCAGGAGGTTGTGGGGCTGTTTATGCGGGCTTATCGGGCTTTTTGAACTGAGTACATATCCGTTATTT
>NZ_JACARK010000770.1:0-6233 GCF_013386655.1 Pseudomonas sp. K5002
CGGCCCTGGGCGCACTATTGTTGTGGGCGTGGCTGCCATTGGGTGCGGCGAAAAACCCGCAGGTGACGGCGCCGTTCCAGGGCCTGCGCAACCGTCGGGCGTGGTTGCTGGCGCTGTATTTCGGCCTGGTGAATTGCGGCTACATGAGCATGGTCGCGTGGCTGCCGGCCTACTACCAGCAGTTGGGTTGGGGCGTACTGCCCAGTGGTTCGCTGCTGGCGTTCATGACGATCTTCCAGGTAATCGCCGCGCTGTTGATGCCCGCAATGGCGCAACGTGGTATTGATCGTCGACCGTTACTGAGCATCAGCCTGCTGGCCCAGACCGTGGGCTATATCGGCCTGCTGACGGCGCCGCTGGAGTTCCCCCACGTGTGGGTGGCGTTGATCGGTTTCGGCCTGGGAGCGTGTTTCGCCCTGAGCCTGTTGCTGACCCTGGATCACCGCCGCGACCCTCGGGAGGCCGGCCAACTGGCAGCGTTCGTCCAGGGCGTGGGCTTTTTGATCAACGCCGTATCACCGTGGCTGACCGGCTGGCTGCGGGAATTGACTGGCAGTTTCGTAAGCGCCTGGATGGTGCTGACGCTGACGGTGGTGGCGATGTTGATACTCACCCGGGTGTTCAGCCCGGCCACCTACCGCACAGGCTCTATGGATATGCAATTTGAATCTAGATAAAACAATGAACATTCTTTTGCGGAATAAGCGAGGCGATTAGAATCGCGGTTTCCTTCAGGACGCCGGAAAACTCCATGGACCTTCGCCAACTGCGCTACTTCATTGCTCTGAATGAGTACCGCAGTTTTGTGCGCGCCGCCGACGCCATGGGCATTACCCAGCCGGCGTTCAGCCGCAGCATCCAAAGCCTGGAACAGGAGTTTGGCTGTGTGCTGGTGGACCGCGCCCACAAAGACCTGCGCCCCACTCCCGAAGGCCAGGTGGTGTTGCAACATGCCTTGTCGCTCGTTCAGGGGGCGGCGCGGCTGAGCCACGAAGTCACCCGCATGACCAAGCTCGACGCCGGCGAATTGCGCTTTGGCTGCGATGCCGTGGCGGCGGTGAACCTGGTGCCTGGAGCGATCGCACGGTTTGTCGGCGCTCATCCACGAGTACGCAGCGGTTTGCATGTGGATAACTGGGAAAAACTCGGACGCAGTTTGAGTCGCGAAGAGATCGAATTCTTCATCGCCGATGTGCGCCACTTCGAGGCCGATCCGAATTTCCAGACCCAGGCCCTGACACCCCGGCGCAATGTATTTTTCTGCCGCGCCGGGCACCCGTTACTGGCCAAGGACAGCCTCTCGACCAACGACCTGTTTGACTACCCGCTGGCCACACCGCTGATCGCTCCCGGGGTACGCAAGCTACTGGCCAACCTGAGCGGGCGTGTCGACTTTTCTCCCGCTATCGAACTGGAGCAGTTTGCGGCGCTGGCAGCCATCGTGCACCAGTCCAACGCGATTGGCCTGGGTGCCGAGGATGCGTTTGCCGAAGACTTTGCCCGTGGCGCACTGACGGTGTTGCACTGGCGCAACGTGCCTCACAGCCTCGACAGTTTGAACAACCGCTGCGGGATCATCAGCCGTACCGGGTTTCGCTTGTCGCCGGCGGCGAAGGCGATGATCGAAACCCTGATCACCGTGGATACCCCCTCTGCTGAAGCAAGCTTGCTCGCCCGCAATTAAAAAACCAGGCTTGCGCGCGACAGCCCATTCTCTTGATTTCAATGAAACTGTTATCGGCAATCAGCGGGTTTTTTCGCCTGCCGGGAACCGACACCATTGGCTCCAGAACAGAAAAACCTGGAGCCCTGCCATGTACTTGAAATACCCAATCAGTTGGACTGCCCTTGCCTTGGCAGCGGCCCTCACCGGCACCGCCGCCCAGGCTTCCATGCCGGCGAACCTGCCCGCCGATCAGAGCGTTGGCGCCATCGAGCAGGTGCACGCCTTCCACGATGCCATGCCCACCGGCGTGAGCGTTACCGAGACCGGACGCATCTTTGTCAACTTTCCTCGCTGGGGCGACGAGGTGCCGTTTACCGTCGCAGAATTGCGCGACGGCAAAGTCGTACCCTACCCTGACCAGGCGATAAATCAGGCCAACCCCAAAGACCCGGCCAAAGGGTTTATCAGCGTACAAAGCGTGGTGGCCGACGGGCGCGGACGCCTCTGGATACTGGACACCGCGGCGCCTGGCTTCTCGCCTCCACAGCCAGGTGGTGCCAAGCTCGTCGCAGTTGAGCTCGCCACCAACAAGGTGGTCAAGACCCTCGTATTCCCGAAAAACGTCATGCTGCCCGGCACCTACGTCAACGACATGCGCTTTGATTTTCGCGTGGGTGACCAAGGCGTGGTCTATATCACCGACTCTTCACTTACCGGCCCGGGCGCGATCATCGTCATGGACATCGCCAGTGGCACGGCCATACGCCGGCTCAGTGGTGCACCCTCGACCTCGGTCGACCCGAACTTCGTACCCACGGTCGAAGGCCAGGTCCTGAAAGTGCGGGATGCCAAAGGCGGCACCCAGCCTTTTGCCGTGGCTTCGGACGGCATCGCCCTGTCGGCTGATGGGCAGACCTTGTATTTCTGCCCGCTGTCGAGTCGGCACCTGTACGCCATCCCCACGGCACTGCTGCGTGACGAGACAGTCAGCGAAGCACGGCTCGAAATGGCGGTCAAAGACCTCGGGGAAAAAGGCGCCTCGGACGGGCTTGAAGCCGACGCCTCGGGGGCCGTGTATGCCGGCGACTACGAAAACAACAGCGTGCGCAAACGGCTGGCGAACGGGCAATGGCAGACCATCGTCCATGATCCGCGTGTGCTTTGGCCCGACACACTGTCAATCGGTCCTGATGGCTACCTGTACTTCATCGCCAATCAGCTGCACCGCCAAAGCATCTTTCACGCAGGCAAAGACTTGCGCCAGAAACCCTACAGCCTGCTGCGCGTGAAGATCGATGGCGCGCCGGCGCCCACACACTAGCGGCGCCGAAGCATGAATATTGATGCGTTGAACCTGTTCATGCGATCAACAGAGCTGGGCAATATCACCGCAGCCGGCAGGGAGCTGGGACTCGCGCCCTCGGTGGCCAGCCACAAACTGGCGAAGCTTGAAGAATACCTGGGCATGCGCCTGCTGCATCGTACCACCCGCCAGGTCAGCCTGACCGAAGACGGTGCGCTGTTTCTGCCCCATGCAATCCGGGTGCTGGCAGCCGTGGACGAGGCCTATCTGGTCGCGGTGAAAGGCAAGGACGTGGCCAAGCGGGTGTTAAGAGTATCCGCCCCCGGGTCCTTCGCGCGGATGTGCCTGATGCCGGCCATTACCCGGTTCCTGCACGCCAACCCGAAGCTGAAGATCGACCTGATACTGTCCGATCAAATGCAGGACCTGACCGAGATCGGGATTGATGTGGCAATCCGCATCGCCGCCCTGAAGGACTCATCCCTGGTGGCGCGCAAGCTCGGCTGCGACAGACGCATCCTGTGTGCGGCACCCGCCTACCTCCAGGCGCATGGCGGACCGACTTCACCTGCGGAGCTGGTCAATCATTCCTGCATCCTGCTGGGCGACGAGGACCATTGGCGTTTCGTGGGTGCCCAGTCACACAAAGTCACGGCAATCAGTGGTTCGCTCAGAGTCAATTGCGGCGAAAGCGCACGGCTTGCCGCGGAGGGTGGGCTCGGCATCGTCTCTGTTTCACAGTGGAACGTCAGGCCCTCACTGGAAAGCGGCGCATTGGTGGAAATCATGCCGTCCTGTGTCCTGGAGCAAACCCGGGATATCTGGGCGATCTACCCCAGCGCGCGGTTGATCTCATCCAAGGCTCGGGCTTTCGTCGAGTTCATGATCGCCGAGTTCCAGGGCGATTTTTAGCATAGGGAAAAAATCATGACGGTGACTCACCAAGCTGCAGGCAAAACAAATCTCGCGAGCGGCCCACGCGTCGTTCGACTAGGGGTGACAGACTTGTCGTTCCATCGGGTTACCGCTGCGGTGGTAGCGCTGGTGTTGCAACGCATGGGCCTGACCGGACAAAGACGGCCGTTCGATTCCGAGGCCTTTTACGAATTCTGAATTCGCGGCAGGCTGGCTACAAGGGCCTGCTCACTGAGGCTAGTTTGGCGATGCAGATGTTCTGCAATCTCCCCAAACCGAGGATTCCAACATGCTCTACCTGGTTTTCAGCGGCACCATCAAAGAAGGCAAACAGGCCGAGTTCTATCGTGATGTAGCGGCCGTTTCACAAAAGCTCACCCACCAGCACGACAAGGCCGTGGTCTATCAATGGCATAAGGATGAAGAGAACCCCAACCGGTTCTTTCTCAACGAACAGTGGGAAAGCGTCGCGGACCTGCACGCGCATTTCGAAACGCTCTACAAAGCCTTCGGCCCGGCGAAACCCACCGAGCGCCTGCCGGCGAAAATCCTCGCGTACCTGGATGAAGCACAGGTGAACTTCTACCAGGCCATTCAATAAACCGCACCCGGTCACCCCAGGGTGACCGGGACGCTTGCTCAGCTCGCTGTCGTTTCCACCGGGTTGAGTTCGCTCAGCCGTCCCTCCTGGCGCGCAAACCGATTGGCCCGGGCAAACGTGCCGAAATCGTTGAAGCGCACGCCCATCTCCGCCATCACCTTGTGCGCCGTTTTCACCGTCATCTGGCGGATGTAGAACGGCTCCTTGACCACAAAGTGATGAATCCCGTGGGTGCTGCCGAAGTTGAAGCAGAACGCTTGCAACGGCCACAGCCACCACGGGTTGAGCACCTGGGTTTGCTGGATCACGTTGCCCGGCTCGATGTCGCCGTAGTAGTGCATGTTGGAGCTGACAAAGTGCAGGCAGAAGGTGCGCAGCACGTTGGGGCCGATGATCACCACGGCGGCGATGTCGATGACGTGCATCACCGCCAGCGTGTTGGCCGACCAGTCGATCGGCGCGCCCAGCAGGCTGGCGATGCCATTGGCGGCATGAAAGCCGAGGAACACATACCACGCGCCCCAATGCAGCAGCGCCAGCGGTGCGTAGACCAGCGCCGTGCGCTTGAGAATGCCCAGCTTGTGCTTCCAGGACGGTGCCCGCAGCACCCGGATCAGTGCCGACATGATGTTGTCGCCGACCATCAGCAAACGTGCCAGGCCCCACGGTTCACCGTTGGTGATCGCGCGCTCTTCGATGTCGGTTTCGCTGCCGGAAACCTTGTGGTGATTGAGGTGGATATGGCGCCGTACCCAAGGGTTGATGGTGCTGGGCCGCGCCAGCCACACCAGGCCCATCATCAGGTTGTGGGGCAGGCGCTGCTTGCGAAAGTACATGCTGTGGATCAGGTCGTGTTCCAGTTCGTGGGTCAGTGACGCAAGAAACGCGTTGAGCAGCAGGCACACCCACCACGCCATGTGCCCGGTGATATACAGCGCCGCCGAACCCAGCATGCCCACCAGGGCAAAGGCCAGGATGCCCGCGCCCAACGCATCCTGATGCAGCAGCCAGGGGTGGCGCTGGCGCAATAACAGCCCCTCGGCCAGCACCACTTCACGAATATGCGCTGAACGCTGTTGTGCGTTCATCTGCCGGGGACTTGCAGAAGTACCGTCCATGCTTCCATCCTCTGTCTTATTGATGCGTACATCCTGCCCTATGCGATCTGGCGGGACGCTAGCCCCACACGCCAACCTGTTGACCGCAAGCGCCAATCAACATGACCGAACCGACCTCTCTCGCCAGCTGGACCCGCGCCCTGCGCAAGCAGCTCGACGCCCTGGGCCTCGACAGCGCCGCGCTGTGCGCCCAGGCCGGGCTCGACCCGCAGTTGATGGAAGATCCGAACGCGCGCTACCCGCTATCGGCCACCACGCGCCTGTGGGAACTGGCGGTACAGGCCAGCGGCGACCCGGCGATTGGCTTGCGGGTGTCGCGGTTTGTCAGCCCCACCACGTTCCATGCGCTGGGTTATGCGCTGGTGGCCAGCGGCAGCCTGCGGGAAGTGTTCGAGCGGATCGTGCGCTATCACCAGGTGGTCAGCGACGCACTGAGCCTGGAGCTTAGCCGGGAGGGCGAACGTTACCGCTTTCGCCTGCAACAGCCCGCCGGTACACCCGCACCCGCGTTTGAGGCGATTGATGCGTTCGCCGCGATTTACGTGCGCACCTGCCGCAATCGCCTGGGCCGGGAGTACGCGCCGCTGGCGGTGTACCTGCGGCGGCCCGAGCCGGCTGATCCCAAGCCGT
>NZ_JACARK010000771.1:0-2872 GCF_013386655.1 Pseudomonas sp. K5002
AAGGCCGGGACGCTGGCCGCCAGTGGCGAGAAGAACAGCGCCAGCAGGAACAGGATCGCGACCACGACGGCGGTCAAACCGGTACGGCCACCGGCGCTCACGCCCGCCGCCGATTCGATGTAGCTGGTGGTGGTCGAGGTGCCCAGCAGCGAGCCGGCCATGGCCGCCGTACTGTCAGCGATCAGCGCACGGCCCATTTTCGGCATGTGGCCGTCCTTGCCCATGAGACCCGCGCGCTTGGCGACGCCGATCAGGGTGCCGGAGTTGTCGAACAGGTCGACGAACAGGAACGCGAAAATCACGCTCACCAGGCCGATGTCCAGGGCGCCTTTGATGTCCAGTTGCAGGAAGGTCGGGGCCAGCGAAGGTGGCATCGACATCACGCCGCCGAACGGGGTGAAGCCCAGCACGATGGAGGCGATGGTCACCACCAGGATGCCGATCAATACCGCGCCGCGCACTTTCAGGGCTTCCAGCGCAACGATCAGCGCGAAGCCGAGGGTGGCGAGGATCGGCGCGGGTTGTTTCAGGTCGCCCAGGCCCACCATGGTGGCCGGGTTGCTGACCACGATGCCGGCGTTGTGCAGGGCGATCAGCGCCAGGAACAGGCCGATACCCGCCGCAATCGCCGAGCGCAGGGGCAGCGGGATGCTGTTGATGATCCATTCGCGGATGCGGAAGATCGACAGCAGGAAGAACAGCACTGCCGAGATGAACACCGCACCCAGCGCCACTTGCCAGGTGTGGCCCATGTGCAGGACCACGGTGTAGGTGAAGAATGCGTTGAGGCCCATGCCCGGTGCCAGGGCAATCGGGTAGTTGGCGATCAGGCCCATCACGGTGGAACCGATGGCCGCCGCGAGGCAGGTCGCGACAAAGACCGCGCCCTTGTCCATGCCGGTCTCGCCGAGAATGCTCGGGTTGACGAACAGGATGTAGGCCATGGCCAGGAAGGTGGTGACGCCCGCGAGAATCTCGGTGCGCACATTCGTGTTGTGTGCCTTGAGTTGAAACAGCTTTTCCAGCATGCCTGCTCCCTGTGACGCTATCTTGCGTCGTTATTTGTTGACCTCTAAGTCAAAGCACAAACTGCGCCAAGCGCCTGTGGTTCCAGAGAGGATCGGAAAAAGCGGCGCATCATACCAGCAGCCGAGGGCCAGTGGCGCATAGGCTTGATCATGGCCTTGAGGCATACTGCGCCGACGTTTATTACAGGGTCATCGACAGCATGAAAAAAGCCAGCGCCTGGAGTCTAGCTCTGTTCGGTTGCATCGGCCTGTGGCTCGGTGCGGCACCGGCGTGGGGCGCGCCTGCACCGGCGTTGAGCGAGGTGCGGGTATTCAAGGTTCAGTCGGCCAAGTGCACTGAAACCATTCCCGAGCGGGCCGACAGCACCCAGATGTGCACGCACCGGGGGCAGACACTGGTGTACGTGATGGAAGTCGGCCTGGGCAACAGCCCACAGGCATTTTTCGACGGCGCGTCGGTGCCCCGTATCAGCACCACCGCCGTCTGCCAGGTGGGTTCCATCAGCCAGCCATGCAGCGGCGCGGGAACGTTGATGGGCTACATCTATACGTTCCAGCTGGATAATGTCGAAGCCGGCGGCACGTTCCAGTACAGCAACACCTCGATCAACCCACCGCGCAACCAGTTGGTCACCACCCTCGGCATTCGCTGATCGCCACCCATCAATTGCCTTGAACGCTCATAAACTCCGGAAGTCGGACCGCTAAGACGGCGACTTTTCTGAACGCCGCGATTGCACACCAATCCGTGAGGTGTTTATGAGCGCAACTCCCAATGGCGCGGCGGCCAAGCCGTTCGTCAGTCATCCGATACGCCTGACCCTCAATCGGGACCCCATCCAACTGGATGTATTGCCCTGGACCACCCTGCTGGACCTGCTGCGCGAGCAACTGGACCTGACGGGCACCAAGAAGGGCTGCGACCACGGCCAGTGCGGCGCCTGCACCGTGTTGCTCAACGGTAAGCGGGTGAACGCCTGCCTGACCCTGGCGGTGATGTGTGACGGTGCCGATTTGACCACCATCGAAGGCCTGGCCTCGGGCGACGACCTGCACCCGATGCAACAGGCCTTTATCAAGCACGATGCCTTCCAGTGTGGCTACTGCACGCCGGGGCAAATCTGCTCGGCGGTGGGCCTGGCCCGTGAAGGCCGTGCCCACGACACCGCGCAGATCCAGGAACTGATGAGCGGCAACCTGTGCCGCTGCGGCGCCTACAACAACATCCGCGATGCCATCGAAGAAGCCTTGCCGGCGTGCCGCGTGCAGGGAGGTGAGCAATGAATCCCTTCCATTACAGCAAGCCGGCCGACGTGCAGGAGGCGGTGCACCTGGTCAGCCCGGCGTCGCGGTTTATCGCCGGTGGCACCAACCTGCTGGACCTGATGAAAGAGAACATCAGCCGCCCGGAGCACCTGATTGATATCACCGGGCTGCCACTTCGCGACGTGGAAGAAACTCCAGAGGGCGGCTTGATGATCGGTGCCCTGGTGAGCAACGCCGACCTGGCCTGGCACCCGCTGATCGAGGAACGCTACCCGCTGCTGTCCCAGGCCATCCTCGCCGGCGCCTCGCCGCAATTGCGCAATATGGCCAGTACCGGCGGCAACCTGCTGCAACGCACCCGTTGCTACTACTTCTATGACGCCGCCGTGCCCTGCAATAAACGCGAGCCCGGCAGTGGCTGCCCGGCGCGGGTCGGTTTGAACCGCATCCACGCGATCCTCGGCGCCAGCGACCAGTGCGTCGCCACCCATCCTTCGGACATGTGCGTGGCCCTGGCCGCCCTGGATGCGCGGGTGCATGTGCAGGGCCGGGGTGGTGCGCGGGTCATCGAGTTCGCC
>NZ_JACARK010000772.1:0-6613 GCF_013386655.1 Pseudomonas sp. K5002
CGCCGGGGTCACCGCCGCCCAGGCGCCCACCGTGCGCGAAGCCGCCCGTACCCTGACGCGCTTCGAAGCCTTGTACGGCTCCAACTATCGCGGCCAGTCGAGCTTTCACGAGGATGCGGACGGTGCGTGGCTGCGCTTCTACTCCATCAGCCCGTACAACGCCTATAACCGCTTTGTGGTGGACTCGATCATCGCCGGCTGGCTGCATCAGTTGTCGAGCCTGAGTGCGCAACCGGTGCAGGCGCAGCGGATCGAAATCGAGTTCCAGGCCCCCGACTACAGCGAGCGCTACAGCGTGCTTGGGGACTGCCCGATCCAGTTTGGCGCCGAGCACAATCAGTTGCGCCTTAGCCAGCAAACCCTGGCCCTGCGCAACCCGGAACACTGCCCGAGTACCTGGCAATTACTGGTGCAGTTGTGCGAACGGGAACTGGAGCAGTTGACGCGCACCCGCAGCCTGCGCGAGCGCATTACCCGCTTGCTCGGGCCGATGCTCAATGGTGGCCGGGAACCCGACCTGGAAGAAGTGGCGTCACGCTTGAAACTGCCGACCTGGACCCTGCGGCGCAAGCTGGCGGAAGAAGGGACTCAGTTCCGGGCGATTCTCAACGACACTCGCCGCGACCTGGCCATGACCTACATTCGCGATACCGAACTGGCGTTCGGTGAAATTGCCTATTTGCTCGGTTTTGCTTCAGCGGAAGCCTTTCAACGGGCGTTCAAGCGCTGGAACAGCCAGACCCCAGGGGAATTTCGCCGCAGTCAGCGGCATTCCGCCTGACGTCTGTCTTACAGCTCGGTGGCATCATCGGCCGGATCCAGCGGATCCAGTTCAAAGGCGTGGTACTCGAGCAATTCTTCCTGGTAATCGTCCATGGTTGACTCCTTGTTTTATGAAAAGGGGTTGCTTAGTGACCTGCACAACCAGCCTAAAGTGCCGTCATGACGAAAAAATGTCCGTGGCATGACGTTCCTGCACTTCAGGATTAAACGTAGCAGGATTGCCTTGATTTAGCCGGATGAATTTTAGATGCAACTGCAATCATTGCAATTGCAATCGTAAGCCGAATTCCTTTAGGGTATGGGCACCCGTTGCCAAGCGACCCTGCTCATGACTGCCAGCACCGAACGCTCTGCCCTGATCTGCATCGACGCCCTGAATGCAACGCAGCAGCCCCGCTGCTCGCCCCTGTATAGCGTGATGACCATGGCCAACACCCTGGAGTCCAGCCGGCAGGCGTGGGTGATTCGCGGCCAGTCGCGCTCACGCCGAGTGGTGAGCTGGCCCACCTGGTTCGCGCGCAATACCGGGGAAAAACCCATGCTGTACCTGCACACGGCCGCGTCATCGGCGCAGTTGCGCGCGCTGTCCGGCGAGACCCGTCAGCGGGGCATCCTGTGCAACGACAATGCAACCCAGCCCTCCCCTTCACTGCCCTTATGGCTGGCCAGCAATCCTCACTGCACACCTTATGACCCGGCCTCCGGCGAGGAAGCCCGGGCGATTGTGCTGGCGGGTTTGCAGGCGCTGTATGTCGACGGCGAGCCGGGGTTCTACTACCTGGCACTGCACGATCAACACGAAGGGCCAGGGCTGAGCCCGCAGGATAGTGACCATGCGCTCAGGGGCATGTACCGGGTCCGGCGCTCATACACCAGTGAATTGAGGGTGCGGTTGCTGGGTGCGGGTCGAGCGTTTGAAGAAGTCGTGCACGCCGCGCAGTTGCTCGAGACGGATTGGAACGTCGAGGCGCAACTGTGGAGTTGCCCCAGCTATACACGGCTGGCCCGCGAAGCGGATGCAGCGCAACGCTGGAACCGCCTGCACCCGTTGGAACCGAAGCGCAGTTGTCATCTAAGGGATTGCCTGGCTGGGGATGGCGCGCCGGTGGTCGCAGTCACCGGGTATCCGCAGCCTATCGTTGACCAGTTGGCAGGGCATGTGGATGCGCGTTTTGTAGCGTTGGGTGCGGGCTCCGTGGAAACGTCAGCACCCAGTCGATATTGGGTAGCGGTGCTGGCATTGAAGGCGTTGGCGGATGACGGCTGGATCGAAGCAGAACAGGTGGAGACCGCCCTGAATCGATATCACCTGAAATGACGATCTGCAATCCATCGCAGATCAAATGTGGGAGCGGGCTTGCTCGCGAAGACGGTGTACCTGTTGATATTACTGTTGCTGACACACCGCTTTCGCGAGCAAGCCCGCTCCCACACGGAATCCGCGTCGCCTGGAATATTTGCTTCAGGTCTTACGCCGCCCGCGGGTCTGCACGCCCGCCTCCATCGCCAGCCCCGCGGTACGTTCCAATGCCTCGGCAAAACCCCGGCGTTGCTCGCTGTCGAGCTGCGACAAAAACAATTCATCCACGCTGCTTTCGTAGATTTTCCACATCTTTTTACGCAATACCCGGCCCGCGTCGGTGATCGAGACAAAGGCAGCACGCCCGTCACCGTCGGAGCGCGAACGCACCACCAGGCCGTCCTTTTCCAGGCGGTCGACCAGGCGCGTCAGGTTGTAGCGTTCGATGGCCAGCACATCGGCCAATTCGTGCATGCGCCGGGTGCCATCGGGGCCACTTTCCAGGCCCCACAAAGCGTCGTACCAGGCATACGGCGGCAGACCGGCATCGGCCAGGCGCCGTTCGATTTCACGGATGACCGTCCTGTGGGCCCGAACAAAACGGAACCAGACATCAGGCTCTTTCGACGACATGCAACACCATCCGGGGAATTTCAAGAAGGTTGCAATAGTAGCTCATCCCGCGCTAGATTCAGTCATGTAGTTGCAATTGCAACTACATTCGCAAAGCTCCCACAAGGAGCCCACACGCTGAAACCCGTCCACCCTGGAGCCTGACATGACCCCGAACACTGCAGTACGCCTCGACGACGATCCACAGGAAACCCGCGAATGGCTGGAGTCCATCGAATCGGTGCTGTCCACCGAAGGCCGCCCGCGCGCGCATTACCTGATTGATCAGTTGCTGGATTTCGACGTGGCGCGGCATGGCGACTTCTACGGGCGGGTGACCACCCCGTACGTCAACACCATCCCGGTAGACCGCCAGTTGCCCTACCCCGGCAACCTGGCCACCGAGCGCCGGCTGAATGCGTTTATTCGCTGGAACGCCATGGCCATGGTGCTGCGCGCGGGCAAACATTCCGGCGTGGGCGGGCATATCGCAACCTATGCGTCGGCTGCGGTGCTGTATGACGTAGGCTTCGACCATTTCTTCCGTGGCCGAACTGAAAGCTTCGATGGCGACCTGGTGTACATCCAGGGCCACTCCGCGCCGGGCATTTACGGGCGGGCGTACCTCGAAGGCCGGATCAGCGAAGCGCAGCTGGACAACTTCCGCCGGGAAGCCGGTGGCGACGGTTTGTCATCCTATCCGCACCCTCGCCTGATGCCTGACTTCTGGCAGTTTCCTACGGTTTCCATGGGCCTCGGACCGATTACCGCCGCGTATCAGGCGCGCTTCATGCGCTACCTGGAGTTCCGCGACCTCAAGCAGCACCAGGGCCGCAAGGTGTGGGCGTTCCTCGGTGATGGCGAGATGGATCAGCCGGAATCCCTGGCAGCCATTTCCCTGGCCGGGCGCGAGAAACTCGACAACCTGATCTTCGTGGTCAACTGCAACCTGCAACGCCTGGATGGGCCGGTGCGCGGCAATGCCAAGGTGATCCAGGAATTCGAAAGCCTGTACCGCGCCGCCGGCTGGAACGTGATCAAGGTAATCTGGGGCGGCGGCTGGGATGCGCTGCTGGAAAAGGATAAAAGCGGCTTGCTGCGCCAGCGCATGATGGAGTGCGTGGACGGCGACTATCAAAACTACAAATCACAAAACGGCGCCTACGTGCGGGAACACTTCTTCGGCAAATACCCGGAGTTGCTGGCGCTGGTGGCAGACATGTCCGATGACGATATCTGGAAACTCTCACGGGGCGGCCATGACCCGGACAAGGTCTACAACGCCTATGCCGCCGCCGTGCGTCACAGCGGCCAGCCGACGGTGATCCTGGCGAAAACCGTCAAGGGCTTCGGCATGGGCGAGGCCGGCGAAGGCCAGAACATCAACCACCAGCTGAAAAAGATGGGCGCTGAAGCCGTCAAAGCCTTCCGCGATCGCTTCGGGCTGGAAGTGGCCGACGACCAACTGGCTGAAATCCCGTATCTCAAACCGGCCGCCGACAGCGAAGAGGCCCGCTATTTCGCCGCCCGCCGCCAGTCACTGGGTGGCTACGTGCCGGCTCGCCATAGCGCGGTCGAGTCGCTGAAGATCCCGGAACTGGATGCCTTCGCCACCCAGCTCAAGGACACCGGCGAACGCGCGATCTCCACCACCATGGCCTTTGTGCGCATCCTCGGCACCCTGCTCAAGGACCCGAACCTGGGCAAACTGATCGTGCCCATCGTGCCGGACGAGTCCCGCACCTTTGGCATGGAAAGCCTGTTCCGCCAGATCGGCATTCACTCCGCCGTCGGCCAGCTCTACACCCCACAAGATGCCGGCCAGCTGTCCTACTACAAGGAGAGCAAGGACGGACAGATCATGCAGGAAGGCCTGAATGAATCCGGCGCCATTTCCTCGTGGATCGCAGCAAGTACGTCCTACGCCAACCACGGCTTGATGACCGTACCGTTCTACATTTTCTATTCGATGTTCGGCTTCCAGCGGGTCGGCGACCTGGCCTGGGCCGCAGGTGATGCACGGGCGCGGGGCTTTCTGCTGGGGGCGACGGCCGGGCGCACCACGCTGATGGGCGAAGGCCTGCAGCATGACGATGGCCACAGCCATGTGCTGTCGTCGGTGATCCCGTGCTGCATTTCCTACGACCCGACGTTTGCCTTCGAGCTGGCGGTGATCATTCGCGAAGGCATGCGCCGGATGTACGTCGAGCAAGAGGACATCTACTACTACATCACCCTGCTCAACGAAAACTACCCGCACCCGGCGATGCCCGAAGGCGTCGAGGACGGGATTCTCAAGGGCATGTATCGGTTGAAGGCGGCTGAAGACACCACGCAACCACGGGTACAGCTGATGGGCAGCGGTTCGATCCTGCGGGAAGTCATCGCCGCCGCGGACCTGCTGCGCGATGATTTTGCCCTGGCCAGCGATGTGTGGAGTGTCACCAGCCTGACCGAGCTGCGCCGGGAAGGTCATGCCGTGGAGCGCTGGAACCTGCTGCATCCTGAAAGCGAACCGCGTACCAGCTATGTCGAGCAGTGCCTTGAGGGCCAGCCTGGGCCCGTGGTGGTCGCCACCGACTACATGAAAATCTTTGCCGATCAGATTCGCCCGTTTGTACCGGGCCGGCGCTTTGTGGCGCTGGGCACCGATGGCTTCGGGCAATCGGATACCCGCGAAACCTTGCGCCAGTTCTTCGAGGTGGACCGGTATTTCATTGTGCTGGCGGCGCTGACGGCGTTAGTGGAGCAGGGGAGTCTGGACAGGCAGGTTTGCCAGCAGGCGATAAAGCGTTATGGGGTGCAGACCGATCGCGAGCCGTCCTGGACCTCCTGAGCGACAAAGATCTAAATGTGGGAGCGGGCTTGCTCGCGAATGCGGTGTGTCAGTCAATATATCCGGCAACTGATACACCGCTTTCGCGAGCAAGCCCGCTCCCACACTGGTTCTGTGTGGTTGTCTAAATACTGGCTATCAACGGTGCCCCAAACGATTCCCGCAGAAACCCCGGCGCGATATACCGCTCGTAATGCGCCTCGGACAACAGGAAAAACTCCCGGTCAATCGCATCCCGCAAATCTGCCAGATTGCGCTCGCGAAACTCCGGCAACAGCGCCAACCCATACGCATCCAGCTTCGAAATCACCCGCGCGCCCCGGGCAATCAACTGGTACGCCCAGCAATACGGCGACTGGTGGGGCACAAAGCGGATCTTGCGGTCTTCCAGTTGCTGGCGCAGGCGTTGCGGGTCCAGCACCTGCAGCTTGCTGGTCATCACCTGCACCAGCAGTTGTTCCAGGCGCAGCCACACCGCCTGTTTCTCCTCGGCGTTGTAGCCGTTCCACTGAATCACTTCATGGTGATAACGCTTGCAACCCCGGCACACCAGGTCTCCGTAGACGGTGGAGCACAGGCCGACGCAGGGGGTCTTGATGGTTTGATTGGGCATAAAAAAACATCGACAGGTGAAACAACACGGCCCCCGAAGGGGCCGCTTTAAATCAATCCCAGCTCAGCGCGCCGCCAGTCTGGTACTCGATCACACGGGTCTCGAAGAAGTTCTTCTCTTTCTTCAAGTCCATGATCTCGCTCATCCACGGGAATGGGTTAGTCGTCCCTGGATACTCTTCCTTCAACCCAATCTGCGACAGACGACGATTCGCGATGAACTTGAGGTAGTCCTCCATCATCGCCGCATTCATCCCCAGCACCCCACGCGGCATGGTGTCACGCGCATATTCAATCTCCAGCTGAGTCCCTTGCAGGATCATCTGGGTCGCTTCTTCCTTCATCTCGGCATCCCACAAGTGCGGGTTTTCGATTTTGATCTGGTTGATCACATCGATGCCGAAGTTCAGGTGCATCGACTCATCCCGCAGGATGTACTGGAACTGTTCCGCCACGCCGGTCATTTTGTT
>NZ_JACARK010000773.1:0-2135 GCF_013386655.1 Pseudomonas sp. K5002
CTGACCCGCGCCGTGGGCAAGGCCAAGGCCATGGAAATGTGCCTGACCGGGCGCTTTATCGATGCGGTGGAAGCCGAGCGCTGCGGGATCGTCGCGCGCATCGTGCCGGCGGATGAGCTGTTGGACGAAGCATTGAAGGTCGCGACCCTGATCGCCGGCAAGTCGGTGCCCATCAGCATGATGGTCAAGGAAAGCGTGAACCGTGCGTTTGAAGTGAGCCTGTCCGAAGGCGTGCGCTTTGAGCGCCGGGTGTTCCACGCGGCGTTTGCCACGCTGGATCAGAAGGAAGGCATGGCGGCGTTTGTGGCCAAGCGTGCGCCGGAGTTCAAGGACAAGTAAACACTGTCCTGTAACGCTGAAGATCAAAAAATGTGGGAGCGGGCTTGCTCGCGAAGGCGGTGTTACAGTCACCCGATGTATCGACTGATCCACCGCCTTCGCGAGCAAGCCCGCTCCCACATTGGTTCTGCGAAATACCTGTTACAGCTGGTAGTTTTTCAATTCTCTGGCAATCACCATCCGCTGAATCTCGCTGGTGCCCTCGTAAATCTGGGTAATCCGCGCATCCCGGTAGTAACGCTCCACCGGGTAGTCCTCCAGATAGCCATAACCCCCATGAATCTGCATGGCTGAAGAGCACACCTTCTCGGCCATTTCCGAGGCAAACAGCTTGGCCTGGGAGGCCTCCGACAGGCATGGCTTGCCCGCACTGCGCAATCGGGCGGCGTGCAGGATCAGCAAGCGCGCCGCATTCAGGCGGGTTTGCATGTCGGCCAGCAAGTTGGCCACGCTCTGGTGCTCGATGATCGCCTTGTCGAACTGCACCCGGTCACGGGCATAGGCCAGCGCGGCCTCAAAGGCGGCACGCGCAATACCCAGCGCCTGGGCGGCAATCCCGATGCGTCCGCCTTCGAGGTTGGACAGGGCGATGGCCAGGCCCTTGCCGCGTTCACCCAGCAGGTTGGCTTCCGGTACGGTGCACTGGTTGAGGGTGACGGCACAGGTGTCCGAGGCACGAATGCCCATCTTGTGTTCGGTACGGTCCACCACGAAGCCCGGGGTGCTGGTCGGCACCAGGAACGCCGAGATGCCTTTCTTGCCCAGGTCAGGGTCGGTCACTGCAAACACGATCGCCAGCTTGGCGCGCTTGCCGTTGCTGACAAACTGCTTGGCGCCGTTGATCACCCACTGGCCGTCCCGCAGTTCGGCACGGGTGCGCAGGTTGTGCGCTTCGGAACCGGCCTGGGGTTCGGTAAGGCAGAAGCAACCGATGGCCTGGCCGCTGGCCAGTTCCGCCAACCAGGTTTCCTTTTGTGCTTGTGAGCCGTAGTTGAGGATTGGCCCGCAACCCACTGAATTATGGATACTCATCAGTGCGCCGGTAGCGCCGTCGCCAGCGGAAATCTCTTCCACTGCCAGGGCGTAGGCCACGTAGTCGACGTAGGTGCCGCCCCATTCTTCGGGCACCACCATGCCCAGCAAACCCAACTCGCCCATCTTGGCGACCAGGGCATCATCGATCCAGCCGGCCTTTTCCCAAGCCTGGGCGTGGGGGGCGATTTCGCCACGGGCAAAGTCCCGCGCCATGTCGCGGATCATCACTTGTTCTTCTGTAAATTCAATATCTTGCATGACTTAGTTCCCGTTCTTGTCGAAGTCGCGGAAGAAGCTTTCGACATGATCAGCCTCCAACGCCTGCAGGGTTGGAGGGTTCCAGCGAGGGGTTTTGTCCTTGTCGATCAGCAGGGCGCGGACGCCTTCGATCAGGTCGCCACGGGCAAACCATTGGCGGTCCAGGTGCAGTTCCAGGGCAAAGCATTGCTCCAGCGGCAGGTGGCGCCCGCGACGCAGCATCTGCAGGGTCACGGCCATGGCCAGGGGGGAGCGCGTCTGCATCAGGCTGGCGGTGGTCAATGCCCAGTCATGGCTGTCGGCGACGGTGACTTGCTGCAATTGCTCGACGATGCTCGGCACGTCCGGCAAGGCAAAGAAGTGATCGATGGCTGGGCGTAGCGCCGCCAGGGGGGCGTCGGGCAATTGTTGCACCGCGAGGCTGGCCAGCAGGCCTTGCAGGTCCTTGAGGGGAGAATCGTGCCATTCCAGGCGGTCCAGGCGCTGGTCGAGGTCGGCGAGCC
>NZ_JACARK010000774.1:0-2912 GCF_013386655.1 Pseudomonas sp. K5002
GTCAGCGAAGAGGATTTGCGCCAATCGAGCCATGCGCTGTTCGTGGTCAGCACCTTCGGCGACGGCGAGGCACCGGACAGCGCCCGCGGTTTCGAGCGCAGCGTGCTCGGCCAGGACCTGTCCCTCAAGGGCCTGAACTACTCGGTGTTGGCCCTGGGTGATCGCCAGTACCAACACTTCTGCGGCTTCGCCCGGCGCCTGCATTTCTGGCTGACCAACCAGGGCGGCAACCCGCTGTTCGCCCCGGTGGAAGTCGACAGCGGCGACACCGATGCGTTGCTGCACTGGCAACAACAACTGGGCCAACTGACCGGCCATGCACCCGCTGCGGCATGGGCCAGCGCGACCTATGAAAACTGGACCCTGAAGCAACGCACCCTGCTCAACCCGCACAGCAGTGGCTCCGGCGTCTATTTGCTCGGGCTCACCCCGCCAGCCCCCCGGGACTGGCTGGCCGGCGACCTGGTGGAAGTGCTGCCACGCAATTGCCCATGGGCCATCGAACACTTCCTGGAAGGCCTGGGACTGGCCGGCAGCGAAGGTGTGGTAGTCGACGGCCTTGCACACACCCTCGACCAGGCCCTGGCCGGCCGCCAACTGCCGGACAATCGCGCACACCTGGTGGGCCTGCATGCCCAGGCGCTGGTCAATGCACTGGTGCCGCTGGGCATGCGCGAATACTCCATCGCCTCGATTGCCAGCGACGGTGTGCTGGAGCTGATCGTGCGCCAGGAGCGTCACCCCGATGGCAGCGTGGGCGTGGGTTCCGGCTGGTTGACCGAACATGCACCGCTGGGTTCGACCATCAGCCTGCGAGTGCGGCGCAACAGTGGCTTCCATCTGCCGACCCAGCCGCTCCCGATGATCCTGCTGGGCAACGGCACCGGCCTTGCCGGGTTGCGCAGCCTGCTCAAGGCGCGGGTTGCCGACGGCCAGCAGCGCAACTGGCTGCTGTTTGGCGAACGCAATATCGCCCACGACTACCACTGCCAGGATGAGTTGCAAGGCTGGCTGGCCAGCGGTGACCTGGCGCTACTGGACCTGGCCTTTTCCCGGGATCAGGCAGAGAAAATCTACGTGCAGGATCGCCTGCGCGAATCAGCGGATGTGCTGCGTAAATGGGTGGCCGATGGCGCCGCGATTTACGTCTGCGGCAGTTTGCAGGGGATGGCGGCGGGTGTGGATCAGGTGCTGCATGAGGTGCTGGGCAGCGAAGCCGTCGAACGCTTGATCGAGCAGGGCCGCTACCGCCGGGATGTTTACTGACCCCCTGAAGATACACCGATCAAAATGTGGGAGCGGGCTTGCTCGCGAAGGCAGTGGATCAGTCCATACATCTGTTGACTGACACACCGCCTTCGCGAGCAAGCCCGCTCCCACATTGGCTCTTCTTCAGTAGGTAGATTGCATTGCAATCACACTGGCGCCAGCTTCTGTTCAAACACCGAAACCCCATCCAGGTCCCGCAAAATCACCGTCAGCTCCGCCGTCTGCCCGTCAATCTGCACCTCGCCAAAAAACTGGAACCCGGCAAACGGCGAGCTGTTCTGCACCGTCGGCGCCTTCTCGAACACCACTTCCGGGCCAAAGGTTTTATCCAGCGGATTAGGCCCGAAACTCCCGGCATTCAACGGCCCGGCGACAAACTCCCAGAACGGCTCAAAATCCTGAAACGCCGCCCGATCCGGATGGTAATGATGGGCCGCGCAGTAATGCACATCCGCTGTCAGCCACACGTGATTACGCACCTGCTGCGCCCGCAGAAACGCGAGCAATTCGGCAATTTCCAACTCGCGCCCCTGGGCCGGGCCCGGGTCGCCGTTGGCGATCGCTTCCCAACGCGGCACGCCGGGGCTGACCTCACCGTCGGGCACGCCCAGGCCAATGGGCATGTCGGCGGCGATGACTTTCCACTGCGCCTGGGAGGCCTTCAATTCGCGCTTCAGCCAGTCCAGTTGCTCACGCCCAAGGAACGGTTTTTCACCGCCAAGGTTGTCATCGTTCGGCCCGCGATAGCTGCGCATGTCCAGCACAAACACATCCAGCAACGGGCCGTAGCTGAGCTTGCGATAAATCCGCCCGCCCTGGTCGGCGCTTTGCCGGCGCATCGGTGAATATTCCAGCCAGGCCTGGCGCGCACGGCCTACCAGGGTATTGATGTCGCGAGTCTTGTAGCGTTCATCCAGTTGCTTGCTCGGCGACCAGTTGTTGATCACCTCGTGGTCGTCCCACTGCCAGATCTGCGGCACTTCGGCGTTGAAGCGACGTACGTTCTCGTCCATCAGGTTGTAGCGGTAGTTGCCCCGGTATTCATTCAGGGTTTCAGCGACTTTGCTTTTGGCTTCGGTGGTGATGTTGCGCCAGATGCGTCCGTCCTCGGTGGTCAGTTGCGCGGGCACCGGGCCGTCGGCGTAGATGGTGTCGCCGCTGTGAATGAAGAAGTCCGGCAGACGCAGGCGCATGGCTTCGTAGATGCGCATGCCGCCGATGTCCGGGTTGATGCCGAAGCCCTGGCCGACGGTGTCGCCGCTCCACACAAAGCGGATATCCCGGCGCTGCTGCGGCACGCTGCGCAGGTGACCGAACCAGGGCTCGCTGGCCACGCCGGTCTGGGCATCTTCAAAGTGCACACGGTAGAAAATCGCCTGGTCGACGGGCAGGCCGGTGAGTTCGACACGGGCGGTGAAATCGGTGCGGCTGTCGGCCAGGGGCGAGACGAATTTGCGCGGGTTGCTGAATACGCTGCGGGTGTCCCACTCCACCACCATCCGGGCCGGGCGGTCGCTGCGGCTCCAGATCATCGCGCGGTCGCCCAGCAGGTCGCCGGACTGCACGCCGTCGGTGAGTTGCGGGCGATCCTTGACCGAGGCGATCACCGCAGGCGCGAGGCCCGGCAGCAACAGGCCTGCGCC
>NZ_JACARK010000775.1:0-2461 GCF_013386655.1 Pseudomonas sp. K5002
AGGTCGTGTTCCACCACGAACAATGAGTTGCCGGCGGCCTTCAGGCGGTCGAGGGCGGCGAACAGGGCTTCGCCGTCAGCGGGATGCAGGCCGGCGGAAGGTTCGTCGAGTACGTAGATCACGCCGAACAACTGCGAACCCAGTTGGGTGGCCAGGCGCAGGCGTTGCAGTTCGCCGGAGGACAGGGTCGGTGTGCTGCGTTCCAGGGCCAGGTAGCCCAGACCGAGGTCGGTCAGGGTGCTGACGCGTTCGAGCAGGTCCTGGGCGATGCGTTGGGCGGCCAGGCGTTTTTCCACGGAGAGCTTTTTATCGCCCTGCCCTTCAGCCACCGGGCGCAGCAGTTCGGCAAGTTGCAGCAAGGACATTTGCGACAGCTCGCCAATGTCCACGCCGGCAAATTTCACCGACAGCGCGGCCTTGTTCAGGCGTTTGCCTTCGCACAGCGGGCATGGGCTGCCTTGCATGAACTGCGACACGCGCTTTTTCATCAGGGCGCTTTGGGAGTGGGTGAAGGTGTGCAGGATATAGCGGCGGGCGCCAGTGAAGGTGCCCTGGTAGCTGGGCTCGAGTTTGCGTTTGAGGGCGTCGCGGGTTTGGGCCGGTGTGAAGCCGGCGTACACCGGGACGGTGGGGGTTTCTTCGGTGAAGAGGATCCAGTCGCGCTGCTTTTTCGGCAGGTCGCGCCACGGGATGTCGACGTCGTAGCCGAGGGTGACGAGGATGTCGCGCTGGTTCTGGCCTTGCCACGCCAACGGCCAGGACGCCACGGCGCGTTGGCGGATGGTGAGGGAAGGATCGGGCACCATCAGGGCTTCGGTCACTTCGTACACGCGGCCCAGGCCGTGGCATTGCGGGCAGGCGCCCTGGGGCAGGTTGGGGGAAAAGTCTTCGGCGTACAGCATCGGTTGCCCCGCCGGGTAACTGCCGGCGCGGGAGTAAAGCATGCGGATCAGGCTGGACAAGGTGGTGACGCTGCCCACTGATGAACGTGTGCTGGGTGTGCCGCGCTGTTGTTGCAGGGCCACGGCGGGCGGCAGGCCTTCGATGGCGTCGACGTCCGGTACGCCGACCTGGTCGATCAGGCGGCGGGCGTAGGGCGCCACGGATTCGAAGTAGCGGCGCTGGGCTTCGGCGTAGACGGTGGAGAATGCCAGCGAGGACTTGCCGGAGCCTGACACGCCGGTGAACACCACCAGGGCGTCGCGGGGGATGTCCACGTCGACGTTGCGCAGGTTGTGTTCCCGTGCACCCCGCACCCGCACGAAGCCAGGGCGTTGGGAGGTGAGTGAGGTGTCTGGTCGCAGGTTGCGCTGGGAAGTCATGGGTAACCTTATCGGTGTGTTCAAGGCAGTGAAGATCAACTGTGGGAGCCGGGCTTGCCCGCGATGNNATCGCGGGCAAGCCCGGCTCCCACAGTGGTTTGGTGTTGCTGGCTGGATCTTCATTCGTCACATCATTCGGGAGGTCAGTACCGAGCGCACCCGTTGCGCCAAGTCATCCGGGCCATAGGGTTTGCTCAGCAGGTGAATGTCGTTGCCCAGCAGGTGGTTGCTGGAAAGAATGTCGCGGGTATGCCCGGAGGTAAACAGCACCGCTATCGCCGGCACTTGCCTGCGCGCCCACTCGGCCAGGTCGGTGCTTTTGACCCGGCCCGGCATCACCACGTCGGTGAAGATCAGGTCCGGTTGCAGGCCGGCCTGGAGCATCAGCATGGCCCGGTCGCCGTCTTCGGCGGTGAGCACGGTGTAGCCGGATTGTTCGAGCAATTCCACCGCGGCCGCGCGTACGCCTTCGTTGTCCTCAACCACCAGGATCGTCTCATGGCCGCCGCTGTATTGTGTGAGCTCGACAGGCGTATCGTGATTTTCCGGCTCTCCCAGGTTGCGCGGGAAATACATCTGCACCACGGTGCCGCTGCCCTCCACGCTCTCGACCTCAACATGCCCGCCACTTTGGCGCACGAACCCGAACACCATGCTCAGGCCCAGGCCGGTACCGTGGCCATTCGGCTTGGTGGTGAAAAACGGTTCGAAGGCCCGTGCCAGAATCGTTGGTGACATGCCGGCGCCGCTGTCGGCGACGGCCAGGCGCACATATTCACCGGGGTTGATGCTTTTACCGGCGCAATCCGGAGGGTTGAGAATAATGTTTTCGCCGGTGATCCGAATCACGCCCTCGCCTTTCATGGCATCCCGGGCGTTGATCGCCAGGTTGAGCAGTGCGTTTTCCAGTTGGTTGCGGTCGACGTTAATGCACCATGGATCCTGGGGCAGTTGCACATCAATGTGGATGGTTTCTCCCAGCGCCCGCTGCAGCAGCTCGCCCAGGCCTTCATAGATGCGCAGCGGGTTGTACACCGCCGGTGACAATGGCTGGCGACGGGCGAAGGCCAGCAGTTGCGAGGTCAGTTTGGCCCCACGTTCCACTGCCGCGATGGCGGCGCTGACCCGGCGCTGCACCT
>NZ_JACARK010000776.1:0-1002 GCF_013386655.1 Pseudomonas sp. K5002
GATCGCCAAGGGCAGCATCGCCGGCTTGCCGGTGGTCATCGCGGCCATCGAAGGCAATTTCCAGGGCGGCAGTCTCGGTGAAGTCGGCGGCGCAAAGATGGCCGGAGCACTGGAGTTGGCTGCTGAAGACAACCGCAACGGCATCCCGACGCGCGCCATCCTGCTGCTGGAAACCGGCGGCGTGCGCTTGCAGGAAGCCAACCTGGGCTTGGCTGCCATCGCCGATATCCATGCGGCGATTGTCGACCTGCGCCAGTACCAGCCGGTGATCGGCGTGGTGGCGGGCAGCGTCGGTTGTTTTGGCGGCATGTCCATCGCGGCAGGCTTGTGCAGTTATCTGCTGGTGACCCGTGAGGCGCGCCTTGGCCTGAACGGCCCGCAGGTGATCGAGCAGGAAGCCGGCCTTGAAGAATACGACTCCCGTGACCGGCCCTTCATCTGGAGCCTGACCGGCGGTGAGCAGCGTTTCAACAGTGGCTTGGCCGACCGGTATGTGGCCGACGACGTGGTGCAGATTCAGCAGCAGATCACTGAGCTGCTGCAACAAGGCTTGCCGGAAAACCAGCGCAGCCGTCAGGTTGATCACTATCTGGAACGCCTGGCCGCACTGAACGCCGAACCGCAAATCGACCCGGCGACGGTTCGCGATCTGTATCAGGGAGAACGCTCATGAGAGGTTTGCAGTGGTTCAACGCATTGAGCGGCGACGCAGCGCCAGTGAGCGGTTTGCCGAACTCGCTGAAAGTTGCCGACGGTGTGCTCGGTGATCAGCCAGTGCGCTTTATCGCGGTGGTCACCGACCCGCAAAACCGCTTCCCTCGCGCTCGCAACGGTGAAGTCGGTTTGCTGGAAGGCTGGGGCTTGGCCAAGGCGGTTGATGAGGCGATCAACACCGGCGACAAGCGTCCGCTGATTGCCATCGTGGATGTGCCGAGCCAGGCCTACGGTCGTCGCGAAGAGGCCTTGGGCATTCACCAGGCATTGGCCGCCGCTGCCGACAGC
>NZ_JACARK010000078.1:0-9711 GCF_013386655.1 Pseudomonas sp. K5002
AACTGGAAATCCAGCTGCGCGCCGGTAGGCATGCTGGTGCCGGTGCGGCCCAGGGCAATCCGCGCCGGGGTCAGGCGCCGCAGCTCAAGCCACGGGTTGTCCACGTTGTTTTCCGGGGTGTCGATGTGCACGGGCGGTTCCTTCTTCATCCCAGTTGCGCCAAGGCGTGGCGGAATGCCGGTGGCAGGCTGTTGCCGAAGTGCACCTTGCCGTCGGCTTGCGTGAAGATGCCCATTTTCGCCAGCCACTGTTCAAACTCCGGTGCCGGCTTTAAACCCAATGTTTGGCGGGCGTACAGCGCGTCGTGAAATGAAGTGGTCTGGTAGTTGAGCATGATGTCGTCGGAGCCCGGGATGCCCATGATGAAGTTGATTCCGGCCACGCCCAGCAGGGTGAGCAGGGTGTCCATGTCGTCCTGGTCGGCTTCGGCATGGTTGGTGTAGCAGATGTCGCACCCCATGGGCACGCCCAGCAGCTTGCCGCAGAAGTGGTCTTCGAGGCCGGCGCGGATGATCTGCTTGCCGTTGTACAGGTACTCGGGGCCGATAAATCCTACGACCGTGTTCACCAAAAACGGCTTGAAATGCCGGGCAACGGCATAGGCGCGGGTTTCGCAGGTTTGCTGGTCGACGCCAAAGTGTGCGTTGGCCGACAAGGCGCTGCCCTGGCCGGTTTCGAAATACATCAGGTTTTGCCCGAGGGTGCCGCGATTCAGGCTCAGGCCCGCGTCATAGCCTTCCTGCAACACGCTCAGGCTGATGCCGAAACTGGCGTTGGCCGCTTCGGTACCGGCGATCGACTGGAACACCAGGTCCAGCGGCACGCCGCGGTTGATGGCTTCGATGGAGGTGGTGACGTGGGTCAGCACGCAGGCCTGGGTCGGGATTTCATAACGCTGGATGATCGCGTCGAGCATTTCCAGCATCGCGCAGATCGAGGCGATGCTGTCGGTGGCCGGGTTGATGCCGATCATGGCGTCGCCGTTGCCGTAGAGCAGGCCGTCGAGAATGCTCGCGGCGATGCCCGCCGGTTCATCGGTGGGATGATTCGGTTGCAGGCGGGTAGACAGGCGCCCACGCAGGCCCATCGTGCCGCGGAACTGTGTGACGACGCGGATCTTCTGCGCCACCAGTACCAAGTCCTGCACGCGCATGATCTTCGACACGGCGGCGGCCATTTCCGGTGTCAGCCCGGGTGCCAGGGCGCGCAGGCTTTGTTCGTCGGCCGCGTCGCTGAGCAGCCAATCTCGCAAGCCCCCGACGGTCAGGTGGCTGACCACGGAAAACGCCGGTTTATCGTGGGTGTCGATAATCAGCCGGGTGACTTCGTCGCTTTCGTACGGGATCAACACTTCTTCGAGAAAGTGCTTCAACGGAATATTGGCCAGGGCCATTTGCGCCGCGACCCGCTCACCGTCGTTCTGCGCGGCAACACCGGCGAGGAAATCCCCGGAACGCGCCGGGCTGGCCTTGGCCATCACGTCCTTGAGGCTGTCGAAGCGGTAGGTCAATGCACCGACCGCGTGGGAAAAGCTTGCCATACAGAGTCTCCTTGTCGACGCGGGCTGAATGTGAGTAAAGCGCCCGCGTCGAGGTTTATGGCAGTTAGTGCAAGGCGGCCTCTGCGGCCTGGATCGCCGCAAATTCTTCTTCCGGCGTGCCTGCTACCAAGTGATGCCGACTGTAGAAAGCAAAGTAAGCAATTAATACTCCATAGATGATCGCGGCGCCAATCACCACGCGCGGATCCACCAGAAAGCCCGCCACAACAGCGATGCAGGCCAGTACCAGGGCGACGCCCGAGGTGAAGATGCCGCCCGGAGTACGGTAAGGGCGGTCCATTTTGGGGCGGCGGATGCGCAAGGTGATGTGCGCGGCCATCATCAGCACGTAGGAAATGGTCGCGCCGAATACGGCGACCAGGATCAGCAAATCGCCTTGGCCGGTCAGCGACAGGCCGAACCCGATGATGCCGGGGATCACCAGGGCCAGTACCGGTGCCTTGCTTTTGTTGGTCTGCGACAGCTTGCGCGGCAGGTAGCCGGCGCGGGACAGGGCGAAGATCTGCCGGGAGTAGGCGTAGATGATCGAGAAAAAGCTCGCGATCAGCCCGGCCAGGCCCACCAGATTGACGAAGTGGCCCATCCACGTGGAGCCGCCGTAGGCTTTGGACAAGGCTTCCACCAGGGGATTGCCCGATGCCATCAGCGCGTAGGCGCCAGCACCGCCGGGGGCGATCACCAAAATCAGCAGGGCGAAGCTGGTCAGCACCACAATGGCGCCGATCAGGCCGCGGGGCAGGTCGCGTTTGGGGTTCTTGGTTTCTTCGGCGGCCAGGGGCACGCCTTCGACCGCAAGGAAAAACCAGATCGCATAGGGAATCGCCGCCCACACGCCGACATAACCGAAGGGCAGGAAAGTGCTGGCGCCCTTGGCCTCGGTCACCGGGATGTCCAGCAGGTTGGCGACACTGAAGTGCGGCACCATCGACACCAGGAACACACCCAGGGCAATCGCGGCGACGGCGGTAATCACAAACATCAGCTTCAGCGCTTCACCCACGCCGAAGATGTGGATGCCGATAAAGATGATGTAGAACGCCAGGTAGATCATCCAGCCGCCAATGCCGAACAGCGACTCGCAATAGGCGCCGATAAACACCGCGATGGCGGCGGGGGCGATGGCGTATTCGATAAGGATCGCGGTGCCGGTGAGGAACCCGCCCCAGGGGCCGAACGCGCTGCGGGCAAAGCCGTAGCCGCCGCCGGCGGTAGGGATCATGGAAGACAGTTCGGCCAGGGAGAAACACATGCACAGGTACATGGTGGCCATCAGCAGTGTGGCGAGGAACATACCGCCCCAGCCACCCTGGGCCAGGCCGAAGTTCCAGCCGGCGTAGTCGCCGGAGATGACGTAGGCAACACCGAGACCGACTAATAGTACCCAGCCGGCAGCGCCTTTTTTCAGTTCCCGTTGTTGGAAGTATTCGGTGCCGACCTTTTCAAAGTCGACGGAAGACCCGGACGCCGGAGCGCCATTCGGTTCGCTGGGCATGATGGAATCCCTTTCTTATTGTTTTATCCCGGCTTACTTAAGTAAGCCGAATGAGTAGCAAGGTCTTGTGAAGATCAAGTGTGGGAGCGGGTTGTGAGTTAGAAGAAGCCCAGCGGATTGATGTCGTAGCTCACCAGCAGGTTTTTGGTCTGCTGATAGTGATCAAGCATCATCTTGTGAGTCTCACGGCCCACACCGGATTTCTTGTAACCACCGAACGCGGCATGCGCCGGGTACAGGTGGTAGCAGTTGGTCCATACACGCCCGGCCTTGATCGCCCGGCCCATGCGGTACGCGCGGTTGATGTCGCGGGTCCACAGGCCGGCACCCAGGCCGAACTCGGTGTCGTTGGCAATCGCCAGGGCTTCGGCTTCATCCTTGAACGTGGTGATGCTCACCACCGGGCCAAAGATTTCTTCCTGGAACACCCGCATCTTGTTGGTGCCCTTGAGCAGGGTTGGCTGGATGTAATAGCCGGTGGCCAGATCGCCGGTCAGCTTCTCGACCTTGCCGCCAGTCAGCAGCTCGGCGCCTTCGCCCTTGGCGATTTCGAGGTAGGACAAAATCTTGTCGAACTGCTGCTCGGACGCCTGGGCGCCGACCATGGTGTCGGTGTCCAGCGGGTCGCCACGTTTGATCGACTCGACCTTCTTCATCACCACTTTCATGAAGTCGTCGTAGATCGACTCTTCCACCAGCGCGCGGGAAGGGCAGGTGCACACTTCGCCCTGGTTGAAGAACGCCAGCACCAAACCTTCGGCGGCCTTCTCGATGAATTGCGGTTCGGCTTTCATGATGTCGGCGAAGAAGATGTTCGGCGACTTGCCGCCCAGCTCAACGGTGGACGGAATGATGTTCTCGGCGGCCGCGTGCATGATGTGCGAGCCCACTGGCGTGGAGCCGGTGAAGGCGATCTTGGCGATGCGCTTGCTGGTGGCCAGGGCTTCGCCGGCTTCTTTGCCGTAGCCGTGCACCACGTTCAGCACGCCCGGCGGCAGCAGGTCGCCGATCAGTTCCATCAGCACGTTGATGCCCAGCGGGGTTTGCTCGGCAGGCTTGAGCACCACGCAGTTACCGGCGGCCAGGGCTGGCGCGAGTTTCCAGGCGGCCATCAGCAGCGGGAAGTTCCACGGGATGATCTGGCCGACCACGCCCAGCGGTTCGTGGAAGTGGTAAGCGGCGGTGTGTTCGTTGATCTCGGCGCTGCTGCCTTCCTGCGCGCGGATGCAGCCGGCGAAGTAGCGGAAGTGATCCGCGGCCAGCGGGATGTCGGCGTTCAGTGTTTCGCGCACGGCCTTGCCGTTGTCCCAGGTTTCGGTGATGGCTAGCAGTTCGAGGTTCTGTTCGATGCGGTCGGCGATTTTCAGCAGTACCAGCGAGCGGTCCTGGGCCGAGGTCTTGCCCCAGGCGTCAGCGGCGGCGTGGGCGGCGTCCAGGGCCTTGTCGATATCCTTGGCAGTGGAGCGCGGGAATTCGGCGATGGGCTTGCCGTTGACCGGCGAGGTGTTGGTGAAATAGTTGCCATCGACCGGCGCGACAAACTCACCGCCGATGTAGTTGCCGTACTTGGCCTTGAACGAAACGATCGCGCCTTCAGTACCGGGGTGTGCGTAACGCATGGTGGGTATCTCCTGGCTTTTTTGTGTTTATTGGAGGACGCACGGTTGTGCTTGTTAAAGCGTAGAGCAAAGGTCGGGCCAGTGCCTCGTAGAGCCTGTAAATCAAGGGTTTAGAGGTTGTTGCAAACCGTTGCTGTGGCAGGCTTGGTACAGCCTGGGTGACAGTTTGTGCCATAAGCGGTACAGCCTGTGACCGGTGGATCTGCCCGGGATTGCATTGGTCGGGAGGCTGGAGGATGCTGGGCACTCGCGCGCGGTAGTTCACGCAGGGAGAATAATAAGAACATGCAAAACGATCATTTCAGTCGCCATGCCCAGCAAGTCCTGACGGTCACCCGTGGGCAGGACCCGTTGCACGGCCCCGGCAGCGATCCCTCCATCGCCCGCTCCTGGCTGCGATGCCTGGAGGACTATCACCTCGACCCTGCGCTGACCATCGCGCCCACGGTGCTCGAACATGGCCGCCTGCTGGAAAGTCGCGAACGCCTGCAGCAAGTGCTGAGCATCGCCGGTAGCGAAATGAACAGCCTGCATCAACAGCTCTCCGGCGCCGGCCATGCCGTGCTGCTGACCGATGCCCGTGGGGTGATCCTCAACTGCGTCACCGCCCCCAGCGAGCGCAAGATTTTCGAACGTGCCGGCCTGTGGCTGGGGGCCGACTGGAGCGAGGCCTGCGAAGGCACCAACGGCATCGGCACCTGCCTGGTGGAGCGCCAGTCCCTGACGATTCATCGCGATGAACACTTTCGTGGCCGACATACCGGCCTGACCTGCTCGGCCAGCCCGGTGTTCGACCCTCATGGCGAACTGCTGGCGGTGCTGGATGTGTCCTCGGCCCGGGAGGCGGTGTCGCGCCAGAGCCAGTTCCACACCATGGCGCTGGTCAATCTTTCGGCGAAGATGATCGAGAGCTGTTACTTCCTGCGCCATTTTGAGCACCACTGGTTGCTGCGCTTTCATTTGCAGGCCGAGTCTGTGGGCCTGTTCAGCGAAGGGCTGCTGGCGTTCGATGGTGAAGGGCGCATTTGCGCGGTTAACCAGAGTGCGCTGAACCTGCTCGGGCAAATCCGTGGCGGGTTGTTGGGGCAGCCGGTCGAGGCGTTTTTCGATTGTTCGCTCGATGAGTTGCTCGGGCGTGCCAGCGCGAACGCCAGCGCCAGTTGGCCCCTGCGTACCCGCGATGGCCGTGGCTTGTTCGCGGTGTTGCGCGGCCAGCCACNNGCCACGCAGCGTACCGGTGCCGGTGGCCCACGCCTTGCCGGAGCGGCCGCGATTGCCGGGCATTTGCCTTGGAGACGCGGCGCTGCAAAACGATTTCCGCAGAGCCTTGCGGGTGTTCGAGCGTGATGTGCCTTTGCTGATCCAGGGGGAAACCGGGTCTGGTAAAGAGGCGTTTGCCAAGGCCGTGCACCATGCAAGCCTGCGCGCAGATAAAGCCTTTGTGGCCCTCAACTGCGCAGCCATCCCGGAAAGCCTCATCGAAAGCGAGCTGTTCGGTTATCGCGGCGGCAGTTTTACCGGCGCCCGCAAGGAAGGCATGCGCGGCAAGCTGCAGCAGGCGGATGGTGGCACGTTGTTTCTGGATGAAATCGGCGATATGCCGCTGGCTTTGCAAACCCGGCTATTAAGGGTGCTTGAAGACCGCTTGGTAGTGCCCATCGGCGGTGAACCGCAAGCGGTGGACGTCAGAATTATCAGCGCTACCCACCGTAATCTGCTTGATCGGGTGCAGGACGGTAGTTTTCGTGAAGACCTGTATTACCGGCTCAATGGCCTGGAAGTGGCCTTGCCGCCGTTGCGCGAGCGCAGTGACAAGTTGCAACTGCTGGACTTCCTGTTGGCCGAAGAAGCGGGAGATCAGGCGGTGCAGCTTGACGGCGAGGCCCGCCAGGCCCTGTTGGCGTTCGCGTGGCCGGGCAACGTGCGGCAGTTGCGCACGGTGTTGCGCACCCTTGCCGCACTGTGTGAGGACGGGCGGGTGAGGCTTGGTGACCTGCCTGCACAGATTCGTGCCGTGCAAACCCTGCCGGTGGCGATGAGTGAACCGGCAAACTCATTGCTGGATGCTGCCGAGCGCCAGGCATTGCTGGCAACATTGGTGCAGCAACGCTGGCATATGACGCACGTGGCGACGGTGCTTGGAGTCAGTAGAAATACGCTTTATAGAAAGTTACGTAAGTATGGTATAGCGCGACAGGTGTAATGATGACGTTACCTGTTCTGGCTGTGAGTGATCAATCTGTGTTGTGGGCGACTGTGCGTTAAATAATTGGCGTCGCACCGTATTAATGTTTTGTCATGTATTTTCGTGTGTGGGTGACTGTCTTCTGGAACGTTCATTATCTGTTTAGTTACTAAGTTGGCGGTTGTCGATTGTCTCGATAACTCGCTAATAGCGCTTATGCGTAAATAGTAACAACAAGTGAGATAATAATCATGAATAGTATTAGAATTCGGCCCAACACGGTCAATCTACCTCCAGTGAATACACCACCGGCCCCGCGCAATGGCGGTGTAACGCCTCCGATAGTACGTCCCGGTGGCCAGGGCAGCTCCCCTCCAATAGCTCCCCAACCTAAACCCCGGTTAGGGAAAAATCCGGCCACAGACACCTCCACAACGCTACCCAAGCCCGAGAAACCCAATAATTTTCAAACGCTGACACAACAAAAATTGATGAACCAAGGGCCTGCCAACCGGCCGTTCAAGCCTCAGGCCAGCGCAGATCCTAAAGATATGGCACAGGTGACTCAAAACCTGATGGTTGCTGATCGCCTGGTCAAGGCTAAGGTGTTCGACACCTCGCCCCAGGCGGCGACGGTAGCCCGCGACGCCTTTGTCAGTTCGGGTGTAAGCGGATTGGTCAGTGCTCCCCTGAGTATTGGTACCTACGCAGGCTCGGTTTGGTCTGGCGAGACAATCAAGGCGCAGTTTACAAACAATACGCCACTGCTCCCTCCGGCTCACCAGCCGGCTCCAAGCACGCAGGTGCCTGCCGCGAAAACCGACGGGACAACATCGGTCGTCGCCACGCAGGACACCGACACGGGTGCCACGACCGCGCTTGGGCCTGGCCGAGTTGCGCATGGAAGTCATTGCCAACAATATTATGGCAATGCGTCAAGGAACGAATGCTCCGGCACTTAAAATGAGCGACTCCTCGTCGTCGCGTACGCCAAGCGAGCGCCTGGAAACGCTTGAGGCCTTGTATAAAACTGCGGAGGAACAGCTTAAAAAACTGGCGGACGAAAGCGACATGGTATTCCGGCCTTACATTGCCACTCCCGCAGACGGCACCGATGACAAAGGCCGTCTGGATGTTATTGATAAAAAATTCGACGCATTAAACAAGTTCATAGGGAAGTTGTTGCACATGAAAACGCTGGAATTACCGGCGGAGTCTGCCGAAACAAAAGTCGTGTGACATAACCCCGCGTAAACTTTCGAGTCATGGATGATGCTCAGTCAAACTGGCGATGGGTCCGATGCCATGCATGCATCCTGTGGCACCGGACTTATCGAATATTCCCCTACGCTCTGACAAACAATGGCGGCTACCCCCCCCCAAGGCCTGCGTGCTACAGCTAAAGAGTGCGATTTTCCATTCCCTGCGCTAACCTGCCTCGATGTTTTACGAGGTCGACTATGCACATTCATATTCTCGGTATTTGCGGCACGTTCATGGGCTCGATGGCGGTGCTCGCCAAAGAACTGGGCCATCATGTTACTGGCTCCGATGCCAACGTTTACCCACCCATGAGCACGCAACTGCAGGCCCAGGGCATTGAGCTGACCCAAGGTTATGACCCGGCGCAATTCGACCCGGTCCCGGACCTTGTCGTGATCGGCAATGCCATGGTGCGCGGTAACCCGGCAGTCGAATATGTACTGAATAAAGGTTTGCCGTACGTGTCTGGCCCGCAATGGCTGGCCGACCATGTGTTGCAAGGCCGTTGGGTACTCGCCGTTGCCGGTACCCATGGCAAGACCACCACCAGCAGCATGCTGGCCTGGGTGCTGGAGCATGCGGGCATGAGCCCGGGCTTCCTGATTGGTGGCGTGCCGCAGAATTTCTCGGTGTCGGCGCGCCTCGGCGACACCCCGTTTTTTGTTATCGAAGCCGATGAGTACGATAGCGCGTTCTTCGACAAACGCTCCAAGTTCGTTCACTACCGCCCGCGTACGGCGATCCTGAACAACCTGGAGTTCGATCACGCGGACATCTTCCCTGATCTGGCGGCCATCGAGCGGCAGTTCCACCACTTGGTGCGCACCATTCCCAGCGAAGGCCTGGTGATTCACCCCACCACCGAACCTGCCCTGCAGCGAGTTATCGAGATGGGCTGCTGGACCCCGGTACAAACCACCGGTGCTGGCGGCCAATGGCAGGTCAAGCTGCTGAGCGAAGATGGCTCCAAATTTGAAGTACTGTTCGAAGGCGTCGCCCAAGGCATCGTCGATTGGGACATGACCGGCCAGCACAACGTCGCCAATGCCTTGGTCACCCTGGCGGCTGCGCGGCATGTCGGCGTGGTGCCGTCCATGGGCATTGCGGCCTTGAGCGCGTTCAAAAGCGTCAAGCGCCGGATGGAAAAGGTCGCCGAAGTGAATGGGATTACCATCTATGACGACTTTGCCCACCACCCGACGGCCATCGCCACTACCCTGGATGGCTTGCGCAAGCGTGTGGGTGATGCCCAGGTGATCGCGATTATCGAGCCGCGCTCCAACTCCATGAAGCTGGGCGCCCACCGTGATGGTTTGCCGGAAAGCGTCAACGATGCCGACCAGGTTGTTTGGTACGCGCCGGCCAACCTCGGTTGGGACCTGCCTGCCATCGCCGCGTTGTGCACGGTGCCGTCGATTTGCCGCGACTCACTGGAAGGCATTATCGAACACGTGAAACACCAGGCCAGGCCCGGCACTCACGTGGTGATCATGAGCAACGGCGGCTTTGGTGGCCTGCATGGCAAACTCGCCGAGGCCCTGAAGTGAGCGGCCCGGAACGCGTCACCCTGGCGATGACCGGCGCGTCCGGC
>NZ_JACARK010000777.1:0-2066 GCF_013386655.1 Pseudomonas sp. K5002
CGGCCGAGCATCGGCCGTATCTGGTATTGCAATACGCGACGCCGGTGAGGAATCAGTACCGGGTCAAGGCCGGGATTGCCCTGTAACCCGGTACCAGCAACAGCGCAAACCCAATGTGGGAGCGGGCTTGCTCGCGAAGGCGGTGGATCAGCCAATCATGTAGTGACTGACACCCCGCTTTCGCGAGCAAGCCCGCTCCCACATTGATCGAGTTTTACCCCGCCATTATGTGGACGGCTCCAAGAGTTGTGCCCCAGGCCCGCGATCACCCAGTACGTCGTCGTGATTGCGCAACGGGCACGCCTCCAGCGACAGGCACCCGCAGCCAATACAGCCGTTGAGTTTATCTCGCAGCAACATCAGTTTTTCGATGCGCTGGTCCAGGTCCTCACGCCATAGCGCAGACAGGCGCTCCCAATCGGCAGCGTTGGGCGTGCGGCCATCGGGCAAGGTTTGCAGCGCGTCATGGATCGTCGCCAGGGGAATGCCCAAACGCTGGGCAATCTTGATCACCACCACCCGGCGCAACACATCCCGCGGATAGCGCCGCTGGTTGCCGGCGTTGCGGTGGCTCTTGATCAATCCCTTGGTTTCATAAAAGTGCAGCGCGGTAACCGCCACGCCACTGCGGGCTGCCAATTGGCCGACGGTGAGTTCTTTGGTGACCATGAAAAAGCCCTTGACCTTGACTTAACTAGAGGTTTTACCCTGCGTGGCATCGAATCGCAAGATTGTGCCTACAGTGAGGGGGGAATGTTCATGCAGGTATTAGAGAAGAGTCTGAGTTTTACCCAGATGGTCGAATTTCACATCGAGCCTCAGCAGCAATCCGCGTTGGTAGCGGCCCTGTCATCGCAAAGCGAGCGCCTGGCCCAAGGCCATGGTGGCTTTATCAATGCCAGCGTGCAGGTCAGCGATGATGGACGCCGGGTGCTCAGCTACCTGCAATGGCGCTCCCGCGAGGAGGGGGAAGCGGCCTTCAAGTGTTTTGAGCACGGTGAGGAAGACTTCTGGACGCTGATCCGCGCCCACCAGGCCACGGCGGTGACCTTCGGTTCGTTCCAGGTGCTGCGCAGCATCGAGCGCAGCCATGACAACGCTCTGCACTGCCGCCTAAATTGACAGGTGCAGCATGCGCTCGCCCTGTACGTTTTCGCCGGGGCGTCGCTTGTTCACCGCCAGCTCGCCGATCTTGATCAAACGGGTACGGGTCACGTTGCGGCTCAGGCCCAGCAGGTTGGCGGTGTGCACCTGGTTGTAATGGCTGAAGCGGTAGGCGGCGCGCAGCAGCGCATCCTCGACCTTTTCATGCAGGGCCCCGGCCTGTTCCTCGAAGAGCTTTTGAAAGGCGCGTTCCAGGAGGGCTTCGGCGCTGTTGTCGGTGCCGTGCTGGCTGTCGTCCTGACGCTCGATGCGCATGTTCGACAGGCGCAGGTCGTCGCGCTCGATCACCCCGTTGCGGCAGATCAGCAGGGTGTGGTGGATCACGTTTTCCAGCTCGCGGATGTTGCCCGGCCAGCTGTAGCTTTTGAGCTTTTGCTCGGCCTCGCGGCTGATGGTGATCGGGCCGTAACCCAGGCGCTGGCTGTAGGCTTCGATGAAATGCCGGGTCAGTGGCAGGATGTCACCGGGCCGATCCCGCAGGGGGCTGAGTTCGAGGCTGACCACGTCTAGGCGGTAGTACAGGTCTTCGCGGAAATGCCCGGCATTGATGGCTTTCTCCAACTGAACGTTGGTGGCCGCCAATACCCGCACGTCGATGGGAATGCTTTTGCGTGAGCCCAGGCGCACCACTTCGCGTTCCTGCAGTACCCGTAGCAGCTTGACCTGGATCGCCATCGGCAAGTCACCGATTTCATCGAGGAACAAGGTGCCGCCGTCCGCCTCTTCGAACCAGCCGGCCTTGGCACTGAGGGCGCCGGTGAAGGCGCCTTTTTCATGGCCGAACAGCTCGGCTTCCACCAGGGATTCGGAAAACGCGCCGCAGTTCACGGCCACGAAGGGCCGGTTGCGCCGGGCGCTGAGGTTGTGGATATGGCGCGCCACCAGCTCTTTACCGGTGCCGG
>NZ_JACARK010000778.1:0-8463 GCF_013386655.1 Pseudomonas sp. K5002
GCCATTCGGCGTCGGTGTGGCTGACTTCGAAATGTTCGGCGGCTTCGGCTTCGGCGATCAGGGCGGGACCGGCGTTGATTTTTTGCAGCAGGCCACCGGCGATTACCGCGAGGCCGAGGCCGCCGCCGGCGAGCAGGATCTGTCGACGTGAATACATGAGTTGCTCCTCACACAAGTGCGGATGGCTGGCGAAGCCCCTATGGCTGATAAACAAACTGTGGCGAGGGAGCTTGCTCCCGCTGGAGTGCGCAGCGCTCCCGGCTTTTTTGGGGCCGCTGCGCGACCCAGCGGGAGCAAGCTCCCTCGCCACAATGAGGGGGGCGTACTTTTGCCGTTGCGATGAGTAAGGTTAGGCCCGGGGTGGTCGCGGAATCCTCACGCAGAGTTAAACAATTCGTGATAACTACACTGTTGCAAAAGCCGCACAATGCGCGAATCAAGAAGACAGGTTTTTATCAATGGATCAGCCCAAACGTGTCCTGGTGGTCGAGGACGATGCCCATATTGCCGATTTGATCTGCCTGCACCTGCGGGACGAGCAGTTCGAGGTGGTTCACAGTGCCGATGGTGACGAAGGCCTGCGCCTGCTGGAGCAAGGCGGCTGGGATGCGTTGATCCTGGACCTGATGCTGCCCGGCGTCGACGGCCTGGAGATCTGCCGGCGGGCCCGGGCGATGACGCGCTACACGCCGATCATTATCACCAGTGCCCGCTCCAGCGAGTTGCATCGCATCCTCGGCCTGGAACTGGGGGCGGATGACTACCTGGCCAAGCCGTTTTCCATGCCGGAGCTGGTGGCGCGGGTCAAGGCGCTGCTGCGCCGGGTCGACGCCATGGCGCGCAACTTGAAGATGGACGCCGGCAGCCTCGACCTCGGCCAGTTGTTCATCAACCCGCTGACCCGTGACGCCACCCTGCAAGGCCAGCGGCTGGACCTCACGCCCCGGGAATTCGACCTGCTGTACTTTTTCGCCCGCCAACCGGGCAAGGTATTCTCGCGCATGGACCTGCTCAACGCCGTGTGGGGCTACAGCCACGAAGGTTACGAACACACCGTCAATACCCATATCAACCGCCTGCGGGCCAAGGTCGAGGCCGATCCGGCCAACCCGGCGCGCATCCTCACGGTGTGGGGCCGTGGCTACAAGTTTGCCGAGCAATCGGCATGAGGCTGACCCTTACCCAGCGCCTGTCCCTGGTGTTCGCGCTGTTGCTGCTGATTTGCAGCGGCACGTCGGCCTGGCTGCAAGTGCGCTCCAACCACATGCATGAACTGGAAGTGGTGCAAGGCCTGTCCCGCGACCTCGCCGCGCACATCGCCCGGGATACGCAGTTGATGGACGCCGACGGTCTCAAGCCGGACGCGGTGCGCAACCTGTTCAGCCAGTTGATGCTGGTAAACCCGAGTGTCGAGGTGTACCTGCTGGACATTAACGGGCGCGTGGTCGGCAACGCTGCACCCAGCGGCCATCTGCGCCGCGACCAGGTCAACCTGGAACCGGTGCGCCGTTTCCTCAGCGGCGCGATGCTGCCGATCCTCGGCGACGATCCGCGCAGCGTCGACGGCCTCAAGGTGTTCAGCGCCGCGCCACTGCGGGTCAACGGCCAGCAGGCCGGCTACCTGTATGTGGTGCTGCTGGGCGAAGCCCATGATGTGTTCGACGCCCGGGATGCCACCGGCATGGCACTGAACATTGCCCTGTGGTCCATCGCCCTGGTGGCATTGTTGTGCTTGCTCGCGGGTTTGACCGCGTTCGCCTGGATCACCCGGCCCTTGCGGCAACTGACCGAGAAGGTCGGCCAGTTCGACATCAACGGCGCACCGAAAGTCCCACAGGCCGTGGCGCCCGAGGTTGCCAGCCAGGATGAAATCGCCGTGCTCGACCACGCCTTCGTGCAGATGGAGAACCGCCTGGGTGAACAGTGGCGCGCTATCACCCATCAAGAGCAGGAGCGCCGGGAGATGGTCGCGAATATTTCCCATGACCTGCGCACACCGCTGGCCTCCTTGCATGGCTACCTGGAAACCCTGTCCCTGAAAGACGCCAGCCTGACCCCGCAGGAACGCCGGCGTTACCTGGGCATCGCCCTCGACCAGAGCCGCAAGGTCGGCGGGCTGGCCCAGTCGCTGCTGGAACTGGTACGCCTGGAACACGGGTTTGTGCAGCCGGTCATCGAAGGCTTTTCGTTACCCGACCTGGTGCAGGATATTTTCCAAAAGTTCGAACTGACCGCGGAAGCCCGGGCGATCACCCTCACCGCCAGCCTGCCACCGGTGGTGCCAACCGTATTGGCCGACCTGGGCCTGATCGAACGGGTACTCACCAACCTGCTGGATAACGCCCTGCGCCATACCCCGCCCAATGGCGAAGTTGAAGTGACCCTGGCCCCCAAGTCCGGTTTTGTTGAAGTCACGGTGAGCGACAGCGGCCCCGGGATTTCGGCGGATCTGCGCGAAGGTCTGTTCCTGCGCGCCTTCACCATTGGCGGGGCTCGACGCGATGGCGGCCTGGGCTTGCGCATCGTGCACCGGATCCTGCAACTGCACGGTCAGGAAATCCGCCTGATCGATGTGCCACGACGCGGCGCGACGTTCACGTTCGCCCTAGAAACCCGAGCAGCAGTTCGTTGACCTTGGGCCCCTGCTCGCTCTGAATCCAGTGGCCGCAGTTGGCCAGGACGCTTTGTTGCAGGTTCGGCACGACGTCGGGCATGCGCTTGAGGGTGTGGGCTTCGAACACGCCGACCGGGTCGCGGTCACCGATCAGGAACAGCGTCGGCTGCAGCACCTGCCTGCCGGCGAGGAACTCGGTGCGCTGCCAGTTGCGTTCGAAGTTGCGGTACCAGTTCAACGGGCCGCGAAAGCCGTCATTGGCGAAGGTCTGGACATACACGTCGAGGTCCTGCTGGCTGCACCAGGCCGGGAGCTTGGCCGGCAGCGGCACACCTTCCAGCAGCTTCGCGCTGGCGGGTTTCTTCTGCAGGAAAACGTCCTGGTCCTGCATGAACAGCCGTAATGTCCGCTCGATATCGGCATCCAGTTCCTTTTCAGCCACGCCCGGGGCCTGGAAGTACAGGATGTAATTGAAGCGATCGGCGTACAGCTCGCGCATGATCTCGATCACCGGCCTGCGGGAGCGTCCGGCGAACGGTACCGACATCGTCACCAACTGGCTGACGCGCTCTGGCTCGAGCAACGCCAGGTGCCAGGCCACCACGGCGCCCCAGTCATGGCCAATCATGACGACCCGGCGATGCCCGAACAGGTCCATGGCGCCCTGGATATCGGCGCACAGGGTCAGCAGGTCATAGTCGGCCACTTCCGGCGGCGCGCTGGATTGTCCATAGCCGCGCATTTCCGGGACAAACACCCGATAACCCTGGGCCACCAGCGCCGGAATCTGCTCGCGCCAGGAGTGCCAGCACTCGGGAAACCCATGCAGCAACCACACCGGCGGGCCGCTCTCGGGGCCGGCGATGTGCACGTTCAACTCAATGCCGTTGACCTTGACCTTCTGCTGCTGGATTTCACTCATCACTGGGTTCCTTGTGTGGGGTTCGCTCGCGGTATTCCCGGGGAGAACAAGCCATCACGCGCTTGAAAGCATTGCTGAAAGCGCTGTCTGACTGATAACCCAGGGACTGGCCGATCGTGGACACGCTGTTGTCGCTGGCTTTCAAGGCCTGTACCGCCAGGTGCATACGCCAGCGGGTCAGGTATTCCTGCGGTGCCAGCCCTACCCGTTGCTTGAAGTGCAAGGCGAAGGTGGAGCGGGATTGACTCGCCAGGCCGGCCATTTCACTCAATGTCCAGCGCCGGGCGGGTGCTGCGTGAATTTCCCGCAGCACCGGGGCCAGCCTTGGATCCGCCAAGGCTCCCAGCCAGCCGGTGGTATGGGTGCCCATGGAAGATTGATAGAGCCGCAGGATTTGCACCAGCATCATTTGCGCCAAATGCTCGGTCATCAGCGCCGCGCCTTGTAACGGGCTGGCGTATTCCCGGGCCAGGCGATCCAGGCACCAACGCAACACGGCGGCCTGTTCGGAGTTGGCACTCACCCGCAACACCGGCGGCAGGCTATTCAGCAACAGTCGGGCGTCGTCCCCGTAGATAAATCGTCCGCCGATCAAGAACAGATCCACCGTGGCACCCACCGTGGCGATGCCTCCCACCGCATCGGCATACACCTCACGTGCATCGAGTCCTTCAGGGCACAGATTGCTGGACAGCCTCCACGGGCGTGCCTGGGTCAACAGGAAACAATCTCCCTCATACAAGCGTATCGGTACTGCCAGCCCTTCCACTTCCAGCCAGCAACTACCCTCCACCACCGCGTTGAACTTGATGCCATCCGGCGCCGCAAAGTCAATGGCCCAGGTGCCCCCAGCCTTCAGGCCGGCGAAGGTCGAGCGATGGCTTTTTAACAGTGCCAGCACATCGGAAAGGGTATCCATAAAAGCTCCGGACGATCGCGACAGAAACACGGACTCTAGGGCATTCCGCGTCCGGGCTCCAGCGAGAGACTCTAGGCCTCCCATAAGGAGATCTTTCATGGCTGACAAAC
This sequence comes from Pseudomonas sp. K5002, assembly GCF_013386655.1. Taxonomy (NCBI): domain Bacteria; kingdom Pseudomonadati; phylum Pseudomonadota; class Gammaproteobacteria; order Pseudomonadales; family Pseudomonadaceae; genus Pseudomonas; species Pseudomonas sp. K5002. The sequence continues at coordinate 4,566 of NZ_JACARK010000778.1, forward strand.
AAACCCCAATTGGCAGCGGCTTCGATGCCGGCACTACCGCCCAGCAAGCCTTGGCGGGCAGCGATTTGCGAGGCAAGACGGTGATTGTCACCGGTGGCTACTCTGGCATTGGCCTGGAAACGGTTCGCGTGTTGGTCGACGCGGGTGCGCAGGTGATCGTTCCCGCGCGGGATCCTGAAAAGGCCGAACGCAACCTCTCGGGCATCATCGGTGTTGAACACGCCAGCCTGGATTTACTCGACCCGATTTCCATCGACCGTTTTGCCGAAAACTTCCTCGCCAGCGACCGGGCATTGAACCTTCTGATCAATAGCGCCGGAATCATGGCCACACCACTGCAACGGGATACGCGAGGTTTCGAAGCGCAGTTCGCCACCAACCACCTGGGCCACTTCCAGCTAACCGCGCGGTTGTGGCCGGCGCTGCGTGAGGCTAATGGCGCACGAGTGGTTTCGGTATCATCCCTCGGCCATCGTCTCAGCCCTGTGCATTTCGATGACCCGCAATTTGAACACCGCCCCTATGACAAGTGGCTCGCCTACGGCCAATCAAAAACCGCCAACGCACTGTTCGCGGTAGCACTGGACCGACGAGGTAAAGCGGAGGGTGTGCGCGCATTTTCCGTGCACCCGGGGGAAATCCTCACCGACCTGATCCGCTACCTGGACAAGGACGACCTGGCATTCGTCGGCGCACTGGATGAGCACGGCAATATCCGCCGCGCCAGTCACTACAAGAGCCCCGAGCAAGGCGCCGCGACCTCGGTGTGGTGCGCTGTCAGCCCGCAACTGGAGGGCATGGGCGGACTCTACTGCGAAGATTGCGATGTGGCCGCTTCGTCGCAGGATGACACCAGCCGTAACGGCGTATGGCCCTGGGCTGTCGACCCGGAGCAGGCCGAACGCTTATGGGCAGTGAGTCAGCAGTTGTGCAATGTCACGTTGTAGTCCGGGACCCCAGCGTTCATATTTGGCAGTCATGCACTGCCAATGAGCGACCTGAACCATGCAGCCTCCTGCCAGATACCTCGTGCCCCTTGCCGCCTCCCTTTGCGCCACCCTCGCCTGCGCCGACAGCCACGACCCACTGCTCGCCAAGCGCGTGGATGCGGTGGTCGACAGCGCCATTGCCGACAATCGCCTGGTGGGCACCGTGGTGCTGGTGCTGCGGGACGGGCAGCTGGTTTATCACCGTGCTGCCGGCTTGGCGGACCGCGAAGACGGGCGCCCGATGACAGAGGACACGATCTTTCGCCTGGCATCGGTGACCAAACCGCTGGTATCCGCCGCCGCGATGCACCTGGTGGAACAAGGTCGCTTGGGCCTGGACGATCCGGTCAGCCGCTGGCTGCCCGACTTCAATCCCAAGCTGGCGGATGGCACCATCCCGGTGATCACCGTCAGCCAGTTGCTTAACCACACAGCCGGCCTGAGCTATGGATTTCTGGAAAGCCCGCACGGACCCTACCGCACCGCCGGGGTTTCCGATGGTTTGGGCGAGCCGGAAATCAGCTTTGCCGAGAACCTGAAGCGCATCGCCAGCGTGCCCTTGAGTTACCCGCCGGGTACCCGCTGGCAGTATTCGATGGCCACCGATGTGCTGGGTGCGGTGCTGGAAAAGGCGTCCGGCCAGAGCCTGCCGGCATTGCTCCGCGACTCGGTGACCGAACCACTGGGGCTAAGCGATACCGGGTTTTCCGTGACGGATATAAAACGCCTGTCCGCCGCCTATCAGGATGGCTCGCCACAGCCGTTGCGCATGGTCGACAAGGCCACGATCACCTCGGGCAACAGCACCGCGCTGTTTGATGTGCGGCGGATTCTCGATCCCCAGTCCTACCCTTCCGGCGGCGCAGGCATGGCCGGGACGGCAGGTGATATTGCGCGGTTCCTGGAAACCATTCGCCGGGGCGGCGCTCCGATCCTGTCGGCACACAGCGTGCAGTTGATGGTCACCGATTCGGTCGGCGCCAAGGCGCAAACCCAGGACCCGGGCTGGGGGTTCGGTTATGGCTGGGCGGTGCTGGATGACCCGGCGTTGACAGGCACACCGCAATCCCGGGGCACCTTTGAATGGGGCGGCGCCTACGGTCACAGCTGGTTTGTCGACCCGCAGCAGAAGCTTACGGTGGTGGCACTGACCAATACGGCTTACGAAGGCATGTCCGGCCAGTTCACCCACCAGTTGCGGGATGCGGTGTATCCGCCGCAGTGATCGACCACCAGCGCGGCAATAACTGCCGCACTCGCGCTTCGCCAAACCGGTCATCAATCAGCATTACCACCCCTCGGTCCTGCTGGCTGCGGATCACCCGGCCCGCGGCTTGCACCACCTTCTGGATGCCCGGATAAAGGTAGGTGTAGTCATAACCGGCGCCGAAAATCGCGCCCATCCGCAGCTTGAGCTGCTCGTTCACCGGGTTGAGTTGCGCCAGGCCCAGGGTGGCGATAAACGCGCCGATCAGCCGGGTGCCCGGCAGGTCGATGCCTTCGCCGAATGCGCCGCCAAGCACGGCAAACCCGATGCCCTGGCTGTGCTGGGTGAACTGGTCGAGAAATGCCTGGCGTTCAGCCTCGGCCATGCCCCGTGACTGCTGCCACAGCGGGATGTTCGGGTGTCGCTCGGCAAGCAATTGCGCCACTTGCTGCAGATAATCAAAACTGCTGAAAAACGCCAGGTAGTTGCCCGGCGCCTGGGCAAACTGCGCTGCAATCAGCTCGACGATGGGCTCCAGGGACGCCTGGCGATGCACAAACCGGGTGGAGATCCGGTCGACGATATGCACCCGCAGCTGCTCGGCCTTGAACGGTGATTCCACATCCACCCAGGCCGTGTCGGGCGGCATTCCCAGCAAGTCCGCGTAGTAGTGCCGTGGGCTCAGGGTTGCGGAAAACAGCACGCTGCTGCGGGCCGCCGTCAGCCGGGGCCGAATGAATTCGGCGGGCACCACGTTGCGCAGGCACAGGTTCGATGAACTGCGCTTGCCGCTGAGTTCGCGTTTGCTGATGTCGAAAATGAAGTGTTCGTTGAACAGCTCGGCGACCTTGGCAAACTGCAACGCCTCGAAGTAGAAGGCTTGCAGTTCGCCATTGAGTGCTTCGGGATAGTCGTTGAAATATTCACCCATAGCGCTGGTGCACAGACTCAGCGCCTGCAGCAGTTTGTCGGGTTTCTGGGCGTAGGCCTGATAAGGCGCCACTTGCTCCTTGTGCAGGGCATTCCACTCACGGTTCAGGCGCTGGAGCGGCTTTTTCAGCGGCTCGGGTGCGATCTCGCGCAGGGTCTTGAGCGTGTACTGGTCGAGGGCCGCGCTGTACATCGAGCGGCCACGCTCCACCAGGTTGTGGGCTTCGTCCACCAGCACCGCGACGCGCCACTGGTTGAGCTGGGCCAGGCCGAACAGCATGGCGCCGAAGTCGAAGTAATAGTTGTAGTCGGCGACCACCACGTCGGCCCAGCGTGCCATTTCCTGGCTCAGGTAATAGGGGCAGACGTCATGGGCCAAGGCGACTTCCCGCAGGTTGCGCTGGTCCAGCAGGCGCACGCGGGAAGCAGCTTCGCGTGCCGCCGGCAAGCGGTCATAAAAACCCTTCGCCAGTGGGCAGGAGTCGCCGTGGCAGGCTTTGTCCAGGTGTTCGCAGGCCTTGTCCCGCGCCACCAGCTCCAGCACCCGCAGTGGCAGATCGGGGCTGCTGTCATACAGCACCTGCGCCGCATCCAGCGCGAGTTTGCGGCCCGGGGTCTTGGCGGTCAGGAAGAACACCTTGTCCAGCTGTTGTGGCGCCATTGCCTTGAGCATCGGGAAAATCGTGCCGACGGTCTTGCCAATTCCGGTAGGCGCCTGGGCCATCAGGCAGCGGCCGGTGCTGACCGCCTTGTAGACCGTTTCCGCCAGGGC
>NZ_JACARK010000779.1:0-7347 GCF_013386655.1 Pseudomonas sp. K5002
GCGGCCCGACAAACTGCCCCGGCAGGTTGACGAAGCACAGGCCCACCAGCGCACTCGGGATCCAGGCCCCCAGGCCGCGCCAGTTCCAGCCATGGCTGAACCAGTAGCGCCCGCCGGTTTCGCCGCGAGTGAACACTTGCAGGTCATCCGGGCAGTAGTAACCCCGGCGCACGATCAGGCCGATGATCATCATCACCATCCACGGCGTGGTGCAGGTGATGATCAGCACGGCGAAGGTCGACACGCTCTGCACCAGGTTGGCGGCGAAACGTCCGATAAAGATGAAGGCAATCGACATCACCCCGATCAGCAGCGTCGCCTTGACCCGGGACAGCAGGCGCGGGAATACGCTGGACATGTCCAGGCCGGTGCCATACAGCGAGGTGGTGCCGGTGGACATGCCGCCGATCACCGCGATCAGGCACACCGGCAGGAAGAACCAGCTCGGTGCCACCGCCAGCAGGCCGCCGACATAGTTGTTGGCCGCGATGTAGTCCGGTGCCTTGACTGCCACGATGGTCGCGGTGGCCAAGCCGAACAGGAACGGGATCAGGGTGGCGATCTGCGCGAACACCACCGCCAGCATGATCCGCATCTTCGAGGTTTCCCGCGGGATGTAGCGCGACCAGTCGCCGAGGAACGCGCCGAAGGAAATCGGGTTGCTCATGGCCACCAGTGCTGCACCGATAAACGCCGCCCAGAAGCCGGTCTGGCCGAGGGCAACGGTGCCGGCGAAGTGGCTGTCGAAGGCCGGCGCGAAGGCGAAGATCCCCAGCAGGAACAGCAGGCTCGCCGCCCACACTGCGATGCGGTTGACCCACAGCATGAAGCGAAAGCCGTAGATGCACACCGTCAGTACCAGAATGGCGAACACGCCGTAGGCCAGGCCCAGGGTCAGGTCGGTTTCCGGCAAGCCCACCAGACGTTTCGCACCGCCCACCAGTGCATCGCCTGAACTCCACACCGACAGTGAAAAGAACGCGATAGCGGTCAGCAGCGACAGGAACGAGCCGACAATCCGCCCGTGCACACCAAAATGCGCACCGGAAGACACGGCGTTGTTGGTGCCATTGATCGGACCGAACAGACCCATGGGGGCGAGGATCACCGCACCCACCAGCACGCCCAGCACAATCGCCCAGACGCCGGCCTGGAACGACAAGCCAAACAGCACCGGAAAGCTCCCCAGCACCGCGGTGGCGAAGGTGTTGGCACCGCCGAAAATCAGGCGAAACAAATCCTTCGGCCCGGCGGTACGTTCGTGGTCCGGGATCTGTTCGACGCCGTTGGTTTCTATGTTGCGAATACTGTTTTCGTTGTTTTTATTATTCATGATCTGCTCCGATCACATTGGCTAATGGGGCGGCAGCCCTTCCGGCATAGCGGACAAATGTTCGTGACAGGCCAGCCACAGGCCTTCTTTTTGTTGTGTGCGATCCCCTTGCCGCTTGAAGACAATGGTCTCGCGTTCCTGGCTAAAGAATTGCTCCCCGTTCATGCGCAGCTCGGTGGCCACGTCATGCACAAATACCGCGACGTCACCGTGCAGGCTGACGAAAGCGTTGCTTGAGGTGCAGGACAGCACCTCAAATCCCTCGTCCCGGCGCCAGCTGTCCCACAACACCTGGTAGGCATCGCGACTCAGCAGCGGCTGGGGGAGGGTGTAGAACACGAAGCTGGCGTCGGCACTGAACGCACCGAAGTAGGCGTCGCGATCATTGCGGGCGAAGGCCGACACCAGGTCGGCCGCGGCTTTTAATACCTCGGCCTGGGCGCTCATCAGCGGTGCGCCACGCCCGGCAATACGCAGAGCATTTCGTACAGCAGGTTGGCGCCCAGCAGCGAGGTGTTGCCGGTGGTGTCGTACGGCGGCGAAACTTCTACCAGGTCGCAACCAATCAGATCCAGGCCTTGGCAGCCGCGGATGATTTCAATCGCCTGGATCGTGGTCAAGCCACCGATTTCCGGGGTGCCGGTGCCGGGCGCCCAGGCTGGGTCGATGCCGTCGATATCGAAGCTCAGGTACACCGGGCCACCGCCGACTTTCTCGCGCACTTCAGCCATCAGGGGCGCCAGCGAGTGATGCCAGCATTCTTCGGCCTGGACCACACGGAAGCCCTGTTTGCGGCTCCAGTTGAAGTCTTCGGCGGTGTAGCCCTGGGCGCGCAGGCCGATTTGCACCACGCGGTCGCAATCCAGCAAGCCTTCTTCCACCGCGCGCCGGAAGGTGGTGCCGTGGGCGATTTTCTCGCCGAACATGTGGTCGTTGACGTCGGCGTGGGCATCGATGTGCACCAGCCCGACCTTGCCGTGTTTCTTGTGGATCGCCCGCAGGATCGGCAGGGTGATGGTGTGGTCACCGCCCAGGGTCATCGGGATCACATTGTGTTCGAGGATCTCGTCGTAGGCTTCTTCGATGATGCGCACGGCGTCCAGCAGGTTGAAGGTGTTGATCGCCACGTCGCCGATGTCGGCAACCGACAGCGAGTCAAACGGCGCGGCGCCGGTGGCCATGTTGTAAGGGCGGATCATCACCGATTCGGCGCGAATTTCCCGCGGCCCGAAACGGGTGCCGGCACGCAGGGAGGTGCCGATGTCCAGGGGCACGCCGACGAAGGCGGCATCCAGGCCCTTGGCCGATTGCAGATGGGGAAGACGCATCATGGTGGCGATGCCGGCGAAGCGCGGCATTTCGTTGCCGCCCAGTGGTTGGTGGAAAATCTTGTCCACGGGATTGCCTCATCGTTTTGTTTATTAGAAGCCGATTCTGCGAAATGCATGGGAAGGGAAGAATCGGCAGGGGCAAATACTTAGTTCAGATTTTTCTAAACTAATGCCTGAGGTAAACTCGGTTCAAATGTGGGAGCGGGCTTGCTCGCGAATACGGTGTGTCAGTCACGGAGGGTTCGATTGATCCACCGCATTCGCGAGCAAGCCCGCTCCCACAGGTTTTATGTTTGCCTCTGGAGAGCCCATGGCCAACGCCTTGCCCGACCTGAAACTCCTGCGCATCTTCGTCAGCGTCGTGCGGCACCAGGGTTTCGCCAATGCCCAGCACGAACTCAACCTGTCGACCTCGGCCATCAGCACTTACATGAGCCAGCTGGAAGCCGCGTTGGGCCTGGTGCTGTGCCATCGCGGGCGGGGCGGGTTCAGCCTCACCAGCAAGGGCGAGTTGTTTCATCAGGAAACCCTGCGCCTGCTGGGCGAGCTGGAAGGCTTCGAGCAATACGCCGCCGCGCTCAAAGGCGAACTGCGCGGCACCCTGAAACTCGGCGTACTCGACTCCACCGTCAGCGACAAGGCCTTGCCGTTTGCCGAAGTGATCGGCGCCTACAGTCAGGAGCACCCGGCGGTGCATTTGCACCTGTCGGTGATGAGTCCTTACGAGTTGCAACTCGGCGTCCAGGATAATCGCCTGGACCTGGCCATCGGTGCGTTTTCCAACCGGATGAGCGGGCTGATCTATATGCCGCTGTACCGCGAACAGCACTGGCTGTATTGCAGCACCCGTCACCCATTGTTCAACGAGCGGCGCATTCCCGAACAAGTCATCACCCAGCAACGCATGGTCGGTCGTGGTTACTGGAGCCAGGCCGAACTGGCGCGTCACGGCTTCAAGCACAGCGCCGCCACGGTGGAAAGTATGGAGGCGCAAATGATCCTGGTGCTGTCCGGCGCCTACATCGGCTACCTCCCGGAGCACTACGCCCAGGCCTGGGCCGACAAAGGGGATTTGCGGGTACTGCTGCCGGCAACCTTTGGTTACCAGGCGCCGTTCTCGATGATCATGCGCCGGGGCCGCAGCCGCGAACCCCTGATCCAGACCTTCCGCGATTTACTCAAAGCCCAGCTCAACCAGGCCTGAAAACCCATGTCCAGACCCCAATGCTCCCGCTGCCTGCGGCCCACCACTCACTGCCTGTGCGCGCTGATTCCCCGGCTGGATAGCCGAACCCGGGTGTTGCTGTTGCAGCACCCAAGTGAGGTCAATCACGCCTTGAATACCGCGCGGTTGGCGGCGCTGGGCTTGGTGAATGCGCAGCTGGTGGTGGGGGAGGTGTTTGAGGATTTGCAGGCGTTGTTGAATCCGCCGGGTTATCAGGCGCGTCTGTTGTTTCCGGACGAAAATGCCCAACCCTTGCAGGCCTACACGCCATCCGACGAACCGTTGCTGTTGGTGGTGCCGGACGGTACCTGGCGCAAGGCGCGCAAGTTGCTGCACCTCAATCCTTTATTGGCGGCGCTGCCTCGGGTGACGCTGGCGGAAGGCGCCGTGTCCCGTTATCGGCTGCGCAAGGCACCGGGGCCCGGGGCGTTGTCGACGGTGGAGGCCATCGTGCAGGCGTTGCAGGTGCTTGAAGCGCCCACCTCATTTGAGCCGCTGCTGAAACCGTTCGAGGCATTGATCGAAGGACAGATTGCCGCGATGGGCGATGAAGTGTTCCAGAGAAACCACGGCCCCGCCTGACTTATTCCATTAAGCGATAAGCACCACACTTTGCGTGATATGGCCCGCCAGCCTTTCCCGGTATGATGGTCGCCCCCGCAGTCTGGATTGCGAATACGCCATGACCTTGCAGTACCCCACCATCGCCGATTGCGTCGGCAACACCCCGCTGGTCCGCTTGCAGCGCCTGCCGGGCAACACCAGCAATACCTTGTTGCTCAAGCTCGAAGGGAACAACCCGGCCGGCTCGGTCAAGGACCGCCCGGCGTTGTCGATGATCACCCGCGCCGAGTTGCGTGGGCAGATCAAGCCCGGCGACACCCTGATCGAAGCCACCTCCGGTAACACCGGGATTGCCCTGGCCATGGCCGCGGCGATCAAGGGCTACAAGATGGTCCTGATCATGCCCGACAACGGCAGCGCCGAGCGCAAGGCGGCGATGACCGCCTACGGCGCCGAGTTGATCCTGGTCACCCAGGAAGAAGGCATGGAAGGTGCCCGCGACCTCGCCGAGCGTATGGCTGCCGAAGGCCGTGGCCTGGTGCTGGACCAGTTCGCCAACGGCGACAACCCCGAGGCGCACTACACCACCACTGGCCCGGAAATCTGGCGCCAGACCCAGGGCACCATCACTCACTTCGTGAGTTCGATGGGCACCACCGGCACTATCATGGGCAACTCGCGCTACCTCAAGGAGCAGAATCCCGAGATCCAGATCGTCGGCCTGCAACCGATGGAAGGCGCAGCGATCCCGGGGATCCGTCGTTGGCCCGAAGAGTACTTGCCGAAGATCTACAACGCGGCTCGCGTCGATCGCATCATCGACATGGCCCAGCGTGAAGCCGAAGACACCACCCGCCGCCTGGCCCGTGAAGAAGGGATCTTCTGCGGCGTGTCGTCCGGTGGCGCGGTGGCCGGGATGTTGCGCTTGTCCCAGGAGTTGGAAAACGCGGTGATCGTCGCGATCATCTGTGACCGTGGCGACCGTTACCTGTCGACCGGCATTTTCGACGCGCCCAACTGATGGCCAAGCACGAGAGAGGCCTGCGCTTCCAACCGACGGGCGGCAGCCGGGCCCCACAGATTCCCGTAGGCAAGAAGCAGCGCCTGACCATCGAGCGCCTGGCCAACGACGGCCGTGGCATTGTGTTCTTTGAAGGCCGCACCTGGTTTGTCGTGGGTGCGCTGGCCGGTGAAGAGGTGGAAGCGCGGGTGTTGGGCGCCCACGGCAAAGTGGTCGAGGCGCGCACCGAGCGCGTATTTACCGCCAGCGAACTGCGCCGCCCGGCACCCTGTGTCCACGCCGGCCGCTGTGGCGGTTGCAGCCTGCAACACTTGCCCCATGACGAACAACTCGCCCTGAAACAGCGCATGCTCGCCGAGCAATTATCCCGTGTGGCCGGTGTCGAACCCCAGGAGTGGGCCGCGCCTTTGAGTGGGCCGGAATTCGGCTATCGTCGCCGCGCCCGCGTGGCCGTGCGCTGGGATGCCAAGGCGAAGAAACTTGAAGTCGGCTTTCGTGCCGTGGCCAGCCAGGACATCGTCGCCATCGACGATTGCCCGGTGCTGGTACAGGCCTTGCAACCGATCATGCAGCGTTTGCCCAACATGCTGCGGCGCTTGAGCAAGCCTCAGGCATTGGGGCATGTGGAATTATTCAGTGGTTCGTCGATTGCCGTGTTGTTGCGACACATGGCGCCCTTGTCCGAAGCGGACCTGACGATCCTGCAGGAATTTTGCACGTTCCATGAAGCCCAACTGTGGCTGCATGGCGAGGGCCAGCCGCAACCGGTCGAACCAGACCAGGCCTTGGGCTATCGTCTGGAACCGTGGGATTTGCAGTTGGCGTACCGCCCGGGAGACTTTGTGCAGGTCAACGCCGGGGTCAACCAGGCGATGGTCGCCCAGGCGCTGGATTGGCTGGCGCCGAAGCCCGACGAGCGGGTGCTGGATTTGTTTTGTGGCTTGGGCAACTTCGCCTTGCCGCTGGCCCGCCAAGTGCGGGAAGTGGTGGCGGTGGAAGGGGTGCAGGCCATGGTGGACCGGGCGGCACAGAATGCCGTCAGCAATAATTTGCATAATGTTCAGTTTTTTCAGGCCGATTTGTCCCAGCCTTTGACCGACGCGGAATGGGCCAAACAGGGCTTTTCTGCGGTACTCTTGGACCCACCCCGCGATGGTGCCCTGGAGGTTGTGCGCAAGCTCGCTACCCTGGGGGCTGATCGCCTGGTGTATGTGTCCTGCAATCCGGCAACGCTGGCGCGGGACACGGTCGAGTTGGTCAAGCAAGGCTACCGGCTAAAACGTGCCGGGATCCTCGACATGTTTCCCCAGACGGCCCATGTCGAGGCCATGGCGTTATTTGAAGCGGGCTAGGATGCCCGTTTAATCCGACTGGCCTGCATCTCCTGGGCCTGTGACCTGCCAGGGAGCGTGCACAAGCTTTTTTTGTAAAGCAGGTCAGCGATGATTTTGACGCACTAAAAGGTGCGTCGTAGGGAAGGTAAGCAAGATGGTACAGGTGAGAGCACACCAGCCGATCAACACCGACGGCAGTATCAATCTCGAGGCATGGCTGGATCATGCCATCAGTGTCGACCCGGCACTGGACCGTGAAGCCTTGAAAGCAGCCTGCGAGTTCGCTCGTGAGTCTGAACAGCAAGACAATGCGGCGAAGAACCTGTGGGCCGAAGGCACTTCAAGCTTTCGCACCGGGTTGGAAATCGCCGAGATCCTCGCCGATCTCAAGCTCGATCAGGATTCGCTGATCGCGGCGGTGCTGTATCGCGGCGTGCGCGAAGGGCACATTCAGCTGCCCACCATCAGCCAGCGTTTCGGCACCGTGGTGGCCAAGCTGATCGACGGCGTGCTGCGCATGGCGGCGATCAGTGCCAGCC
>NZ_JACARK010000780.1:0-1608 GCF_013386655.1 Pseudomonas sp. K5002
CGGCTCCAGCACCGCCGGCACCGCCTGCGCCCGCGCCGGTCACACCGGCCTCGGCCAACGCCGCGTACCTGAAGAACCCGGCGCCCGAATACCCGTCACTGGCCCAGCGCCGGGGTTGGGAAGGCACGGTGCTGTTGCGGGTGCATGTATTGGCCACCGGCAAGCCGGGTGAGATCCAGATTCAGAAAAGCAGTGGTCGCCAGCAACTCGACGAAGCCGCACTGGCTGCCGTGAAGCGCTGGAGTTTTGTACCGGCCAAGCAGGGTGATGTGGCCCAGGACGGCTGGGTCAGCGTACCGATCGATTTCAAGATTCATTAATTATTGGATGCGGTGTGTTGGACACATCGCGACCTGCACAGAGGGAAAACATCATGGCATTAGCATCTCCAACTGAATCCATCGAAAGCGCGGTGATCTGGCTGCTGGTGGTCTTTTCGGTCGCTACCTGGGGCCTGGCCCTGCTCAAGGGCGTCCAGTTCGGCCGCCTCAAGTCCCAGGATCGCAAGTTCCACAAACAGTTCTGGGCGGCATCCAGCCTGGACTCGGCCGCTGAGTTGGCCGAAACCAAACCCGGCGCCGCCGCTCGTGTGGCCCAGGCCGGTTACGCCGCGATCCAGGTGGGTGAGGCGCCGCACGCTGCTGACTTGAGCCAGGCGATCAACCATCAGGACCGTCTTGAACGCGCTTTGCGCCAACAGATCGTGCGTGAGCGTCGCTCCCTGGAGACCGGCCTGGCCGTGGTTGCGAGTATCGGCAGCACCTCGCCGTTTATCGGCCTGTTCGGCACTGTGTGGGGGATCATGGAAGCCCTGAAAGGCATCAGCGCCGCCGGTTCCGCCAGCCTCGAAACCGTGGCCGGGCCGATCGGTGCGGCACTGGTTGCCACGGGTGTGGGTATTGCCGTCGCGGTGCCGGCGGTGCTGGTCTACAACTACTTCCTGCGTCGCCTGAAGCTCACGGCTGCTGACCTGGACGACTTCGCCCACGACTTCTACAGCCTGGCGCAGAAGAACTCGTTCCGCGTGCTGCTGCACCCGACGCTGAGCAAGGCCGGTGCCCAGGGTGGCGCGCAAAAAGTGAAGGAGGCGTCCTGAGATGGCCTTCTCCACGCAAGACAGTGATGAGGTGCTGAGCGAGATCAACGTTACGCCGCTGGTGGACGTGATGCTGGTGCTGCTGGTGGTGTTTATCGTCACGGCGCCGTTGTTGACCAATGCGATTCCGATCAACTTGCCCAAGACCGAGGCCGTGGCCCCGGTGGAGCAGAAGGACCCGCTGGTGGTGAGCATTGATGCGGCCGGGAAACTGTTTATCAACAAGGATGAAATCCAGCCGGATTTGCTGGAGTTCAACTTGCAGTCGGCCAAGGCCAAGGACCCGGATGTGCGGGTGCAACTGCAGGCTGATGATGGAGTGAACTACGGCGAAGTGGCGCGAGCCATGGCGTCGATTGAGCGGGCGGGGATTACCAAGCTGTCAGTGATTACTGCACGTTAGTTTCAAATGCCTCGACAATTTTTTTGGCCGTCTCCTTGGCAGGGTGCGGCCTTTTTTTTGCTTTGGGGGGAGTACATATCCGTTATTTAGGTAACGGCTACTTATGGTT
>NZ_JACARK010000781.1:0-4486 GCF_013386655.1 Pseudomonas sp. K5002
AACAAAATGACCGGCGTGGCCGAGCAGTTCCAGTACATCCTGCGGGATGAGTCGATGCACCTGAACTTCGGTATCGATGTGATCAACCAGATCAAAATCGAAAACCCGCACCTGTGGGATGCCGAGATGAAGGAAGAAGCGACCCAGATGATCCTGCAAGGGACTCAGCTGGAGATTGAATACGCGCGTGACACCATGCCGCGTGGGGTGCTGGGGATGAATGCGGCGATGATGGAGGACTACCTCAAGTTCATCGCGAATCGTCGTCTGTCGCAGATTGGGTTGAAGGAAGAGTATCCAGGGACGACTAACCCGTTCCCGTGGATGAGCGAGATCATGGACTTGAAGAAAGAGAAGAACTTCTTTGAGACCCGTGTGATCGAGTACCAGACTGGCGGCGCGCTGAGCTGGGATTGATTCCTTAGCCAACTGAAAAGCCCTGACTTGTTCAGGGCTTTTTTGTATTTGCAGAGTGCCAAATCCTACAGTCTCGTAGGAAATTTCGTAGACGTGCTAGTGGCCACTCAGTATCGTCCGAGGACTTTCTACCCTCGGCGACTGTATGGATATTACAAAAGACAGCATCGACTGGAGCGACGAGGAATTAGCCGCGGCAGTCGAGACCTACTTGAAGATGTTGGCGTTGGAGAAGAACGGCCAACCCTTTAATAAAGCCCATGAAAACCGATTGCTACGTCAGGGACCAATCGCAGGTCGTACAGAAGGCTCCATCGAGTTTCGCATGCAGAATATCTCTGCGGTTCTGGTCCAAATGGGCCTGGATCGGATCAAGGGGTACAAACCTGCAAATAACGTGGGCTCGGGAGTAGAACAACAGATTCGCAAAGCCCTCACTGCCCTTCGTATATTTGAATCAGATGAAACAGCGCAAACTGCAGATGAACAAACCCTCGTCCGCCGAGCATCCAAGCTACTGCAGCAGCCCATCGAGAAGGTGCCGGACGGAATTGCGAAGCCACAGAAAGTGTCCATTGTCGGTACGGCTTTTGTTCGCGATCCCAAAGTACGCGCTTGGGTATTGAATGAGGCCAATGGCATTTGCGAAGGCTGCGGTTCAAACGCTCCCTTCGAAGTGGATGGCTTGCCATTTCTTGAAGTACATCACGTCAAGCACCTCGCCCAGAAGGGTTCGGATCGCATCACCAATGCTGTAGCCTTGTGCCCGAATTGCCATCAGCGTTGTCACCGATCAAGTGACCGCGGTGACTTCACCAAAGGGCTTTACTCGAAAATCGAAAGATTGAAAGAAGAGTAAACTTCTGTGGTCACAACTGATGTATTACCAAAATTACGAGATAGGACCGAGACCCGCCCGTGAACCCAGACATGCTCGAATCCGGCCCCTTGGATGCCAAAGTACTCTCCGTCTTTGACTTCGACGGCACCCTGACCCACCACGACAGTTTCGTGCCGTTCCTGAAGTTCGCCTTTGGTAAAGGCGAGTTCGTGCGCAGGATGGTGAAGCTGGCGGTGCCTGGCGCGCAGTTTCTGTTGCGCGTCATTAGCCGTGATGAGCTCAAGGCGCAGTTGATCCGCACCTTTATGACCGGCGTGGATAAGGCGTGGGTTCAGCAGAAAGCGGAAGCGTATTGCCAGGCCTATTGGAACAAGTTGATGCGGCCAACCGGGCTGCAATCGGTGGCCGATGAGGTGAAGTCCGGGGCGGTGGTGACGCTGTGTTCGGCATCGCCAGCGTTGGTGTTGCAGCCGTTTGCGGATCGGCTTGGGATCCGGTTGATAGGCACTGAGCTTGAGGTGGTTGACGGAGTATTGACGGGCAAGCTCACGGGGAATAATTGCCGGTGTGAGAATAAGGTGCTTCGGCTTGAGGCGGTTTATGGGGATCTGGGGGAGTATCGGCTCAGGGCCTGGGGTGATACGCGCGGGGATCGGGAGTTGTTGGCGGCGGCGCAGGATGCGCATTTTCGGCATTTTCATGCGAAGAAGAAACGAATCAAGCAACGCTGAATCGCCTGGACGACCTATCTGTGTGCGCTGGATTGACTGCCTTAGGCGGCGATCCAGTTTTCCACGATCAAGCCATTCACTCGCTTGAACTCACCTTCGTTGTTAGTCACCAAGACCAATCCTGAGCTTCTGGCGTGGCCCGCGATGTGCAGGTCATTTACGCCGATTGAAGTGCCCTTCTTTTCGAGATCGGAGCGGATCGAGCCGTAGTGAAAAGTGGCCTTGTCATCGTAGTGAATGACGTCAAGCCGGGAGATGAAGTCCTCCACCGCCCGAGTATTTTTCTCAACAAACTGGCTTTTTTCGGCCCCGTGCATCAATTCCGCAAGGGTGATCGAAGAGATCACCATACGACCTACATTCGCATTGAATTTTTCCAGTATTTCCATAGGCCGACGCTTGATGATGTAGATCACGATGTTCGTATCAAGCATGTACTTAATCATCAAAGGACTCTCGCTCTTGCTGGGTTTGGTCGGCGCGCTCCTCCATAAAATCATCAGATACCGATTCGCTTGCAAGGAAAAAGCTGTCCCAAGTGTTTTCAACCGGCGAAATAATCAGTTCGCGCCCCACGGCACGCACCTCTACAGTTTTCACCCCAGCGGGAAAACGCATGTCAGCAGGGATGCGGATATTTTGTGTACGGTTATTGGTGAAGATCGTTCCAGTAGACATAAGGAACACCTCTCTAGGCATGGGAAGACAGGTAAGAATGATAGTTTGCAGGTGCTCTATTGCATAGCTCTATAGCAGCTACCCGACGAGCGTAGCCGAACAGGTAGCTGTTGGTGGCGGCGCAGGAAGCGCATTTTCATGCGAAGAAGAAGTTGGGCAAGTTGCGGCGGTGATGCGGGTGGATAGGGTCTGCGGGTAGACCGAGTTGATCCCATCGCAGCCTCGCTGGGGCTCGACAGCTCCCACAGGGGATCTCTGTAGGTTCTTAGGGTGGTGGGAATTCGTTAGATTGGCGCTTTGAGGTCCACGCCTAGTGCCGTTGCGAAGGCTTTGACCAGCGGGCTTCGTGGGGCGTTGTGGCGCAGGATAAGGTTGAACGCTGTGCTCAGGTGGATCTGCTCCGGGCATAACACGCGCAGGCGCCCTTCCTTCACCAGCGGCGCGGCGTAGTGTTCCGGGAGGAAGCCCAGGAAGCGGCCGGTGAGGATGAGGATGGCCACGGCTTCAACCTGTGAGGCCGAGGCGGACTGACTGTCGTAGCTGACGAAGTTGGCCTTGTCGCTGTGGATCGCGTAACGATGGTTGACCACTTCATGCTGGCGCAACACATCTGCGTTGATGTCACTCGCTTCAAACAGCGGATGCCCGACGCCGCAGTACGCGTGGGACTTTTCTTCGTATAGCGGGAAATAATCGAATTCTTCCCGCCGCTGGTACACCGGGACGATGCCGACAATCAGCCGCCCTTCCACCACGCCCCGTTCAACTTCGTCCAGTTGCGAGGCATGTAGACGTAATCTTATTTTTGGCGACTCTGTATGTAATCTTCCCAGCGCGTTAATCAATGGTGAATTAACGTCGGAGACGGTGTTATCAATAACGCCTACACTAAGGTCGCCGATCAGTTCATTCTGTGCCGAACTAAGCTTGTCTCTGAAACTGTCTACCGAGGCAAATAATTCAATGGACGCTTGATAGACTAATTTGCCTTCTTCGGTCAGGCCAAACCCTTCCCGCCCTCGCGTACACAGGCGCATGCCGATGCGAATTTCCAGGTCGGAAATCTGCTTGCTGATCGCCGCCAGGCCCACATTCAGCTCGTTCTGCGCCGCGCTGAAGCCGCCCGCTTCGACCACAGCCTTGAACACCCGCAGCAATTTGAAGTCCAGGCCGCTGAGTTGCAGGGGCGGTCTTGTGCCGGGTTTTGGCGGTATGTTTCCAGAATTGGAAAGTGGGGTTTCCATAATACGTGTTGACCTCAAGTGCCATCTTCAACAGGCTTTGACCTACTCCATGAACATCGCCGGGCGGCAATAATGAACATACTTAACCGCCCTTGGCAACCTTGAATATAGCGGGTTGAACAGCTTTTACCGGCTGATTTAATGCCCATAAAAACCTGACACTTCGATCAGGACTTTTCGTTTTGCTACTGCCCTCCGAATCCATAAGGCCAAGCCACGTCCATCGGGCTTGTCACTTCTAAAAACAAGCGTGAGGAACACCATGTCTCAGCCCACCGATCGCCTCTGGGGTGCTCGTTTCAAGTCCGGCCCGTCTGCTGCTTTGGCGGCGCTGTCCCGTTGCCCCGAGCGCTATTTTCGCCTGACGCCCTACGACCTGGCCGGCTCCCGGGCCCATGCCCGTGAGTTGCAGCGCGCCGGGTTGCTGGATGAGTCGGAAACCTTGCGCACCCTGGAAGCGCTGGACCGGATTGGTGAGGACTTTGCCGCTGGCCGCCTGCACCCGACGCTGGATGACGAGGATGTGCACACCTTCATCGAGCGGGTGTTGACCGAGCGTTTGGGCGCCCTGGGCG